>CASGBP010000071.1 GCA_949299825.1 uncultured Mycoplasmataceae bacterium | reverse complement strand
GTTATTGATAATGTGTTATTAACTCTAGGCAATAAACATAAGGATAGAGCTAAGGAGATAATTAAATTTTTAGGGTTAGAAAATTTTATTGATAGTAAAGTTAAATTTTTATCTGGTGGTCAACAACAAAGAGTTGCAATTGCAAGATCAATTATTAAGAAACCAAAAATTTTATTTGCCGATGAACCTACTGGTGCAGTTGATTCAAAAACTGCAACAGCCATAGTTAATATCTTTAAACAAATTAATCAAGAATATGGAATAACTATTATCATGGTTACACATAATCGAGATTTGCTACAGATTGGAAATCGGTTAATTGAGATTAAAGACGGTAAAGTTGTCCAAAATACATTATTGGATTATTCAATTGATGTAAATTCCTTATTTTAGGATAAATTTTAGTTTAGCAAAATGGCAAATAATTATATGAATATGATAAAATTTATTAAGTTTGGTCCTGTGGTGTAGTGATTAACATACTCCCCTGTCACGGGATAGATCGCGGGTTTGACTCCCGTCAGGACCGCCATTGGCTCTGTAGCTCAGTCGGTAGAGCAACGGACTGAAAATCCGTGTGTCGGCAGTTCAATTCTGCCCGGAGCCACCATTTTAAATGCTTTCAAACTGGTCTATGGACCAGTTTTTCTTTTTATATCTCCATTTTTAATAATCTATTTAGCTCAACTGCATATTCCATAGGCAACTCCTTAGTGAATACATCAATAAAACCAAGAATTAGTAAATGTTTAGCGGTTTTTTCACTAATCCCCCTACTTTTTAAGTATTGCAATTGATCAAGATTTATTTTTGAAACTGAAGCTTCATGATTTATAAATGATGAACTATTTTCTATATTTTCATAAGGAATAGTTTCACTGATAAGATTATTATCAACTAATAGTGAATCACAAGAAATATTTGCATTTGCATTTTTTGCACTTTTCTTAATATCAACAAAACCACGAAAAATTGTTTTTGAATTTTTATAACTTATTGATTTTGAAACAATACTTGATTTTGTATTTTCACCTATATGAATCATTTTCGCTCCACTATCTTGAATTATTCCTTCATTGGCAACAGCTATTGAGATACATGAACCCTTTGAACCGTTACCTTTTAAAATGCAACAAGGAAATTTAATGTTATGTTTTGAACCTATGTTTCCATCAACTCATGTCATTGTACCTTTTTCATCAACAATTGCTCTTTTGGTTACATAATTTAAAACATTGTTAGATCAATTTTGAATAGTAGTGTATTTCATATTAGCATTTTTACCTACAAAAATTTCAACTACTGCAGCATGTAAATTATTTGAAGAATAAACTGGTGCTGTACAACCTTCAACATAGTGTAATGATGCATTATCATCAACAATGATTAAGGTTCTCTCAAATTGTCCTAATGAACGCGAATTGATTCTAAAATATGATTGAAGTGGTTTTGGCACAATTACATTTTTTGGAACATAAATAAAAGTTCCGCCTGATCATACTGATGTATTTAAAGCAGCATATTTATTATCAGTGTAAGGGACAAGTTTATTAAAATATTTCATAAATAAATCATGATGTTTTTTATAAGCAGTATCAGTATCGCAAAAAATAACTCCTAATTTGTCTAATTCTTCCTTATTTTTATGATAAATAACTTCTGAATCATATTGAGTGCTTATACCATTTAGAAATTTAGCTTCTGCCTCCATAATACCAAGTTTTTTAAATGTGTCCTTAATTTTATCTGGGATATCATCTCAAGTATTTTTTATCTTATTGTTATGAGAAATAAAATAATAAAACTCATTAAAATCAATTTCTTGAATATCTTTTGATCATTTAGGATTATCAGTTTTTAAGAAAATTTCATAAGCTTTTAGTCTAATATCTAACATATCTTTTTGTTCTTCTTTATGTTTTGATATTTTTTTTATTATGTCTGTAGATAATCCCTTATCTAATTGATATTTATAATCGTTATTTTTCATTTTTTAATAATTCCTCAATTGCATTAACTCCAATAAGTGAACATCTTATTCTATTTGCTTGTTTATAAATTTCTCTAAAAGCAATTAATTCTTCCATCAAATCACTATTAAATTCTTCATTGTTTATCATCTTTTTATATTCATTTATTAGTGCAAGAGATGCATCCTTGTTTTTGCCTTTAACCATTTCACAAAAAATGTCTGATGAGGCAGTTGAAATTGCACACCCTAAGCCACTAAATTTTGCATCTACAATAATCTTGTTTTCTCATTTTATATATATTTTAATGTCATCAATACATGTTGCAGATTTATTATGAAAATAAACATAACCTTCATTTATTAAATTATTTTCATCATCAACTTTATTATCTGGTTCATCATAATGTTGAATTATTATTTGTTTTAGCATTTCATTAGATAAGTTCATTTAATACATCCTTTTTTGAAATATTGTTTAAGATATCAATAAATCTTTTTATTTCTTCTAAACTATTATAGACATAAAATGATGCACGTACTAAACCTTTTGTTTCTAATACTTCATCCATTAATTTTGCACAACTTAAACCAGAACGAACAATAATTCCCTTTTTACCCAAATAAGCAGCTAAATCTTGGCAAAAAATTCCTTTAACATTAAAGGCTAAAATAGTTGAGTTGCATTCTTTGTTATATATTTCAATGTTTTCGTTGTTATTAAGACCATTGATTAATTGTTCATAGATTTCTTTTTCATATTTTTCAATAAAATCATAACCTATTTCATTTATAAATTTTAGTGCTTCAATTCATCCATACATTCCAGCCACATGGGGAGTTCCGCCTTCAAATTTGGCAACTCCATCTATATAGCAAAAATTATCTTTGTTAATTTCAAAATTCATTCCACCTCCAAAACGGATTGGATTAATTTCAGACTGTAATTCCTTTTTTATATAAGCTACACCAATTCCAGTTGGTCCAAATATTTTATGAGCACTAAAAGCAGCAAAATCAACATTTCATTTTTTTACATCACATTTTTTATGAGCAATCATTTGTGCTATATCTACACATAATAAAATTTTTGGATATTTATTTTTTATTTTATTTGCAATTTCTTCAACATCAAAAGTTAATCCTATCAAATTAGACATTCCAGTAAAACTTATTATTTTTGTTTTATCTGTTATTTTGTCTAAGAAATCCTTGCTTGTAGGTTTTAAATTTTTTATTTCAGCAAAAACAAGTTTTACACCTATTTTATCTCTTAAGTAATATCAAGGTAATAGATTAGAAGCATGTTCAAATTTTGTAAGGATTATTTCATCATCTTTTTTTAATCTAAATGAAATTGATTGAGCAATTAAATTTAATGATTCAGTAGCACCAGAGGTAAAGATTATTTCATCTTCAGATGCATTAATTAGTGATCCACATAATTTTCTACATTCTTGCATTTTTATTAGTGCATCATTGGTAAACATTGAATCACTATTATGTGGATTGGTAGATTGTTCATTATAATATTTGGATATGGCATTTGTAACATCTGTTGGTTTTAATGAAGTAGCAGCAGAATCAGCATAAATTAATCCTTCATTTTTTTTAAATCAATCTATTTTTTCTCTGATTTTTTCTATGTTCATATGTTAATTCCTTATCATTGTTTTAATTTTATTTTTAATTTTTATCTTATCTTCATTATTAAACTGTTTTAATATTGCATCAATTTTTCCATTTAACAACATAGTTTTAGCATTTTCTTTTGATATTCCTCTAGATATTAAATAATTAACTTCTTTCTCATTCAATGAACCTATTTTAACACTATGTTTTGCATTTATTTCATTTGAATTAAAATCAAAAATTGGACAAGCTGAAAAAGTTGAATTATTACTAAATAAAACTGAGTTTATTGCAATATTAATATCATTTTTTTTCTTGTTAGTATTTTTAGCTCTAATAAAAACCTTAATTTTTGAATTATCAAAGGTAAGACAAAAAACATTTATTTTTAGATCATTGTTAAAACTTTCTAAGTTACATTCAATATCTATTCTTTTTTGTTGATCCTTTGCAATTAATAATAAATTAAATGAAGCAGAAACATTTTCATAGTTTGCTTGTAAAATAAACTTAATTTGGCTAGATTTATTTAAATCGACAATACTAAAATTAGAATCAAATATAAATTCTTTTTTATCTTCATTGTCACTTACAAAATAAAAATTATCGCTTAGCAAAATGATCACCTACACAAACATCAATTTTTTCTTTGTCTTTTCTGGTATTAATATTTAGTGATTGTAATGTTTTTTTAAAACCATCATTTATGACATTTAATCCAAAATTATAATCACCTTCTTTGACGATTTTTTTATCAGATATTAACAAAACTTTATTAGGTTTTAATTCTTCTATCATTTGCTTATTGTGTGTGATGAAAATTATTGTTTTACCAATTTTTAATTCTTGTTTCAAAATATCACAAATTGTTTTCATAGAATCAACATCTAATCCACTATCAATTTCATCAACTAAAATTAGCTTTGGATCTAGAAGTAACATTTGCATTATTTCATTTTTCTTTTTTTCTCCACCACTAAAATTTACATTCACTTCCCGTTCTAATATATCTTCATTTAAATTAATTTTTTCTAAATTCTTTTTCACAGTTTTATATAAATTTGCAATATTTGTTTTCTTGTTATTTTCGTTTAAGATAGACTTGTATAAATCAAGTTGATTAATACCCTCAATTTCAATAGGATTTTGATAAATTAAGAAAATTCCAAGATGAGATCTCTCTTCTGAACTTAGATTTGTTATATTAGTATTTTCAAAAATTATCTCCCCTTTGTTAATTTCAATTAAGTAATGATTCATTATGGCTTTTAAGATTGTTGATTTACCCTCGCCATTTGAACCTAATATACAAACACAATCACCCTCATTTACAACAAAATTTAGATTTTTTAGTATTGATTTTTCACCAATAGAAATGTATAAATTCACAATTTCTAGTACCTTTTTCATTTATTATCCTTTGTATAATGATATAATATAAATTACATTACTTTTTATAAAGTTAAATATATTGTTTATTAAAAGGTAGGTGAATTGATGAAATTGGGAAAAAAAGGTATTATTGCAATTATAGCTGGTGTTATTTTTTGTGCAGTAGCAACCCCTTTGTTAGCAATTTTCATTCCTCGTTTATTCCAAAAATCATCAATTAGTGATTTAGTCGAGAACCAAGTTAAACCTGTTGAAGGTAATGGTGATTTTATTAATTATGGTCTTGAAAGAGCAAAAGATGAAGTTTCAACAATGAATAGTATGCAAAAAGTTGAAACAATTGAACAATTTGCATCTGAAACCATTCAAACCTCTGATGGAATGGAAAGAATAATTGATATTACTATTTCAAATATTTTGGTTGACTTTTTCAAGAATATCAAAGATTCAAAATCATATACTGAAAAATTTGATGAGTGAGTTGATAATATTAACACATCTTGAGATGATGCTGTGTCTTCTTACAAAGATCAACATGGATCAGATTGACAATTTTACTTTCAATTAAATGAATTGGATCCTGTTGGGGGTAATGAAATTGATTGAAAAAGAAATCAATTATTTTCATTGGTGACTTCTGAATTTGATTCAATTATGCAGTCTGGAAGCTTCATAAATCTTGTTAATAAAAATGGTCAAATTGTTACTGACATTACTGAGAGTATGTTATTTGATAAGGATGTAATTTTCAATGCAGTTGGTCAACCATGTAATATTGTTTTTAAGGCACCTGCATATCAATCAAGCGATGAAGGATCACCACCTGTAATGGATCCAGCACCAGTTGATAGTTTTAATGAGGCAATTGCTGATTTTAAGAGCTTTGTGTTTGATGAATATGTAAAGGATAAATTGCCATTAGTTACTTCAATGGTTTTATTTGGTCAAGATGTTCCTGCTACTGAAGAAGGTGATTCAAATTTCTTTAATGTGTTACTTGCAACAAATATGAATGGTGGTACAAGTCCAGTTGGAACTGAGGCCTCATATTCATGACAAGTTTTTGAACCAGAAGTTACTTCACTTGAAGGTACACTTAATGCAACAGCTAAATACAATATGTTTGTAACTGATATACAACCTAATTCTCAAAAAAAGTTAATATTAGATAGTTTGGGTGGAGCTATTAATATACCTGTTGAATATACTACTGATAGTTCAACTCTATACCTAATAAATGCAAAAGATGTTTATGATTCAACTTATACACAATATTCTGCTGCAGCAATGTATAAATTAAATAACTTATTATTTGGGACTGAAGATAGGAGAGTACCAACAATTAATGGTGTATCAAAATTAAAAAAACAAGGCGATACAGTAAATGGTGGTACTGCTATTGTTGAACCTGGTTTAGAAATTATGTCAAATTTTTTCCGATATGATGAACCTTCAAACTCTGCTACTAGTCCTTATTATTTTGCTTTACCTGAAGCTGTTAGAAAAATTATCAATGATAATCCAACTTATGCATTTGATGGTATTTATAATGGTGCTAAATCAATTACAGATTCAGTTAATATTTTAAATTCACCATTTATTATGACAAGAGATGAAGCTGGTGTTCACATAATAGGTATTGATAGATATGATGCAATTAAAAGCGCTAGTACTTATGAGGAAAAGATTACTGAAATTAAGAATACTTTATTATGAAGACATTTAATATCAAATACAACTACTACAGATGGAAATAATCCTTCTTCTACTACTGGTTTTACCTTAGATTTAAATAGTGATATTAGTAGTTATTACACTGATAATAGAAACGAGTTGTTAATTAAATATATTATTTCAAAAGAAACTAATCCTCCAACAACTAACGAAGAAAAGAGAGCATATATTTTTAGTGATGTTTACTCAAATATGGAAGTTGGATGAAATTCAGCAACTAAGAAGTTAATAACTGATGAAGAAAAAGCAGTATTTAAAAAATATTATGATTTTGTTGACTATAGTAGTTATTCTTCAGTGAACTCAACAATTAGACAAAAATTTCTTGATCTTCAAACTTCTTATGTGGGTAAGTATTTTGGTACAGAAGGTTATGATGATGCAGTTGTAGTTAATGGTATTGCAGGTATGTTACCTTATACTAGAGATATAACTCAAAATAATGTGTCATTAGTTGATGGTGTTTTTGATGATGTTTATGGTACGTACTCTAATGTTGCATGACATTTTTCAGATAATCAAATATTTAAAAATACTACTTTAAAAACTAAAGAAAATGATTTTAAACAAGCAGCATTGAATTATTTAAATACTATGACTGCTAATAATCCATTGGTACCAAAAACATTAACCTATTCTTCTGCTTCATATAATCAATATTTAGAAGTTTCAACTGAAAAACAAGATAGTACTCAATATTATGCTAGTTTTGGTGATCGAATTAATGATGCAATTGGTTCTTGAATAACTTCTAGTAAGGTGGCCAATATTGTTTATTTACAAAAAGCACAAGCATATTTAACTGATGAAAATGCAGGAATTAACTTTACTAACTTTAATTTTGACAACCAAAATGCTGATACCTTGCCTACTAGTAATGAAACCTCTTTAGGATTTGTTAATTCGCGTTTACAATATGCATTAAATTTAAAGGATAGATTTAGTGAGGTAACTTCTACAATTCAATATTCTGTTGGTAATTGAACAACTTTTAATGAGTTATATAATCTTTTAGTTAATAACAATACTGCTTCATTGACTAATGGTTATTATAGCGATGAACAAGTTGCATCATTACGAAATTTTTTAACTTTACTTTATGCTTTTGATTATGATTCAACAACTAGATCTTATAACTTTACAAAGTTTAGAGATTACTTGCTAGATAAAACAACAAATAATGGTAAAGCTGCATATGTATGAACTACTAATGAAAGAATTAATTTTATTCAAGATTATGCTAATCAAACAATAGATGAGCAATTTGCTTTTAAATCTAAAATGATTCAAGTATCACAAAACACTTATGGTTATGCATATCAAGATGCATCTAAAGTTGCTATTAAACCAGTTTCAACTAGTCCAGTTTTATTTGAACAAGATGTAACTTTCAATAATAAGAGTACATACTGAAGATTTGCTTCTCCAAGTCCAGAAATCACAAATACAAATAATGGTTATACTGGTTTTTTAGGAATGAATTTCCCTGGTAGTACTAATGCAGATTTGGATTCAACTGCATCTTCAACAATGTTTAGTTCAAGTGCAAAATATTATGATGATGATACTAGAACAACATCTAACATTAAGGGTGTTTTATATAATATTGCTTCAGGTGCTGTAGAAGGTAGAAAAAAATTGGATCTAGAAATTGATAAGATTAGAAATAACACTCAAAAAGATAGAATGACAACTTGGTTATTTGAAAATTTTACTTTAACTAACGACAATAAAGAACAAGCTCAAAGTTTAAGAACAAGAATTGATAAATCTTCTGTTGCCTCAGAATATATTCCATTGTTAAAAGAACTAGCTAAGTTAATAATTCCAGATATTGCATTTGAAAGGGTTACATCACAGCAATTAGTTAATTCTACCTACTCTGTTCAACAACCATGAAAAGAACGATATTTTGGTGATACTACAAGCGACTTAGGATCTCAAGTAGTTGTTACTCAATTTAATTATGATGATGTTGTTAAATTATTTGATACAGCTGATGAGAATGGTAACCCTAATCCTGATGGACAAATAACTGAACAAGATAAGGGAATTAACTGAACAGTGGCTGCATCTGATGGATTCCTTGGTGCTAGTCCAGAAGCATTTTTCATTTCAGCAATAGATTGATTTAATTCCAACACTTTATTTACCAATGTTGCATTTGATAATATGAGAGAGGCAATGGGAAAAGTTACTACTTTTGATAGAAGATTAAACGATTTATTTGGAGAATCTTGAACTGAAAATTATAAAGAACCTCAATAAAAAGCTATAAACCTATATTTTCTTTGTAATTTTTTTTAATTTTCTTTTAGTATAATAATATAGTTTTTTAATAGTCGTGTAGCTCAGCTGGTTAGAGCACTCCCCTGATAAGGGAGAGGTCGATGGTTCAAGTCCATTCACGACTACCATTTGGGGCCTTAGCTCAGTTGATAGAGCGCCTGATTTGCACTCAGGAGGTCGTGGGTTTGACTCCCATAGGCTCCACCATATAAAAATTAACCACTAGTAATAGTGGTTTTTTTCTTTTTATAAAAATTCAAAACATTAATTAATATTTTAATTTAATAATGCATTGTGTTAAAATTAACATGTTTTATTATATTTATATGTAATATAAATATATTTAATTTTTAAAAAAGTAGGTGTATATATGAAAAGAACTTATCAACCAAATAAAAGAAAAAGGTTAAAAACTCATGGTTTTCGTAGCAAAATGAAAACTGCAGGAGGTAGAAAG
>CASGBP010000070.1 GCA_949299825.1 uncultured Mycoplasmataceae bacterium | reverse complement strand
TTTTTATTTTAAATGGTAGATATTTATTAGCAAAATTAACATTAATGGTTTTAAAACGTTGCTGTCTTAACTTGTGTTTATTATTTAGTTTTTTATAATATTTTATTCTATTCATAATTGTTAATTTTATATAATATATTATATTTATGATGATAGATAAATTGAAGGTAAATTTTCGATTAGTTTTAAAGTTTGCTATGGTTGATATGAAGAGAAGGTTTAAATCATCCATTTTATCTTGATTTTGATTAATAATTTCACCTTTATTGATGATTTTTATGTATTGATTTGCTTTTAGTTCAGCTGGAGACAATACAAATGATGTTATTTACTATATAGGTAATAATGTATATGTTTATAAGTGAATAGCATGAATAATTATTGGAGCATTTATGTGAACTTATTGTGGTGATGTAATTGCTTCTGGACCCAATGCAATTAGAACTTATTCTTGAATGTATAAAAATTTTGGAGTACCAATTTATTTACCATCCATTTTTGTTAATTTATCAAAATTTATTATTGGATTTTTTATGCTAATAGTAGCTTGATTAATCTGTATTATTTGTAATGCTACTGATAATGATTTAAATACCCAACCTTTAAGTTTATATTCATTAGAAGTTCCTTTAATGTTTATATTGTTATTTCTTTTTATGATGGGATATACTTATTTTTTGGCACCAATTTGTGGAATATCAAGAGATTTTCAAAATCTAATATTGATTTTTCCTATGCTATTATCTTGAGTTTCAGGTGTGTTTTTAATTCCTGATATTAGTAATGAGGGTAGTGTAGTGAATATTATTTTACAAATTAATCCGTTCAATTTTTTAATTAATGGAATGCGATCAACAATGTTAGGTTATTCTGATATTTTTAGTCCAAATGTTTATGCTGAATGATATTCAATTGTTTCCTTTTTTGTTTTCTTAATTATTTTTTGATCAGGAGGCTATTTATTAAATAGGAAATCAAGAAAATTCTTAGTTGATATTGTATAAAAATATTATGAAAAAAACAGAGATTGATATTGAATTTATTAATGTTTCAAAAAATTATTTTCTTTGTAAAAATGATTTACAAAGATTGCAAGTATTGCTACTTCCTTTTAAAAGAAAAAAGATGACTAAATTAGCTTTAGAAAATATTTCATTTACTATCAAAAAGGGAGAGAAAGTAGCTATTGTAGGAAAAAATGGGGCTGGAAAGTCAACCTTATTAAAAATTATTTCAAATATTGTTATTCCTTCATCTGGACAAGTAATTGTTAATAGAAGAGTTTCTTCGTTATTAGAAGTTGGAGTAGGACTAGAGAAGGAATTTACTGGACGAGAAAATGTTTATATTAGAGGAGCAATTTTAGGTTATTCTAAAAAGGAAATATCAGAGGTTATAGATAAAATAATTGAATTTTCAGATATGAAAGAATATATTGATTTAGAAATGAAGCGTTATAGTTCTGGAATGATTGCTAAGCTTGGTTTTTCAATCAATTTATTTCTAAATCCTGAAATATTGATCATTGATGAAGCTTTATCAGTAGGTGACACTGAGTTTACTAATAAGGTAAAAAAAGAGATTGAAAAATTATCTAAAAATTCTGAATTAACTTTATTAATTGTTAGTCATAACGAGGATACATTAAAAGGAATGTGTAATCGAGCAATTCTAATTTCAGATCATAAATTAGCATATGATGGTAATTTAAAGGATTGTTTAAAATTACATAATAAATTAAATAAATAATTTAATTAAAAAATTAATCAAGATTTTCTAAATCAATTTGATTAATAATTTTTTTAATAGTTGGTTTATTTAATCGATCATATTCTAAATTAACAACATAAAATTTATTGGCACTTATTAGTTCAATAATAGATTGATTAAAACAGGTGGTTTCAAATGTTATATTATTTAATTCAAAATTTATGAAACTCATTTTTTTATTATATTTAGTCATTGTTACTTTTGTTTTTAAAACATTTATTAAATAGTTAGTATTTGGTTTAATTCCTTCATCAAATGATGCTAAGTTGTATTCATTTTTAATTTTATCAAAAACCTTTTGATATAAATTATTAGAAAAGGTATATCCTAAATAAAATAATTCATAATCAAATTTTTCTTGATCGCTCATTGGTTTATCAGTTTCCTTTAAATCCAATCCAAATACAAACTTATCAGCAGTCTTATAAATGGCATTTTCAATTATTTCATCTAAATTAATTAATAAAAATAATCTATCAATTTTGTATTCATCAAATGCACCAACCTTAATTAGTGATTCAATGGTTTTTTTATTTATTCCATTGGATGAGAGTATTACAATGGTATCTAAATAATTCTTGAAGTCATTATCATTTCTAATGCTAATAATTTTCTTAGCAATTTCATATCCAATACCTTTGATGTTTGCAAAACCAAATATGATACCATTATTAAATTTACTAAAATTTATATCTGAATGCTTAAGTGATATGTTATAGATTTTTATTCCAGCACTCTTAGCTTCAGAAATATAGCTCAAATTTTTTTGGTTAGAACTATCACCAAATTTTAATAAGGTTAAAAAAAATTCAAGTGGATAAT
Organism: uncultured Mycoplasmataceae bacterium; assembly: GCA_949299825.1. GTDB lineage: Bacteria > Bacillota_I > Bacilli_A > Mycoplasmatales > Mycoplasmoidaceae > Mycoplasma_L. Next base: position 2,959 of record CASGBP010000070.1, on the reverse strand, counting down.
AATATTTAAGATACATCATTTGATAAGAAATATAGGCATAACAAAGTGAGTGTGAATGGTTAAACCCATAATTGGCAAATTCAATTAAGAAATCATATATTTTTTTTGCTTGTTCATTTGTGTAATTATTTTTAATAGCCCCATCAATAAATTTTTCCTTCATTTGTAAAAATAGTTCTTCTTTTTTCTTTGATATTGCTCTTCTAAAAATATCAGCCTCACTCATACTAAAGTTAGCAACTATTTTAATTAACTCAATTACCTGTTCTTGATAAATGCAAAAACCTAATGTCGGTTTTAGAATTATTTCAAGATTTTTATTAATATAATTCGGTTTTAATTCTCCGTTTTTAGTTTTAACATAATCATTAATCATGGCTTGTGGTCCTGGTCTAAATAGGGCAGAAACAATTGAAATATCTTCAATAGAATTAACTTTGACTTTTTTTAGTGTACTTCTCATACCTGGCGATTCTAGTTGAAAAATTCCTATAGTCCTTGCATTTGAAATTTCATTAAATAATTTTTTGTCATCAAAATCTATTTTTGTTAAATCAATTATTTGTTGATAACTTTGTTCAATCGATTTAACTATATCACTTATTATTGATAGATTTTTTAGACCAAGAATATCTATTTTTATTAATCCAGCTTTTTCAATATATTCCATTGAGGTTTGGGATAAATATCATTCATCAATTCCTTTTCTAATTGCTACTTTATTACATATTGATTCACTACTAATTACAATTCCTGCTGCATGGGTTGATATTTGCCTAGGGATATTTATTAAAGAATTTGCTAGAAGAAAAAGTTTTTTATAACTATTATAAAAAGTTTGTAAATTTTTATTTTCTTCAACTGCCTTCATCAAATCATTATCATATTCATTTGAAATTAGTTTACAAATGCTATCAATTATTTTTAGATTTATCTCTAAACTTCTTCCAACATCTCTAATAGCCATTTTAGCTTTAATTCTTTGAAAAGTAGCAATGTAACAACAATTTTGTTTACCATATTTTGAAAATATATAATCAATAACTTCTTGACGCCTAATATCCATCACATCAACATCAATATCAGGTAACGAAGATCTTTCTGGATTTAAAAAACGTTCAAATATCAAATTATTCTTTATTGGGTCAACATCAGTGATATTAAGTGCATAAGAAACTAATGATCCAGCAGCAGATCCTCTACCTGGTCCAATTAAAATATTTTTTGATTTTGCATAATTTACAAAATCTTGAACTATTAAAAAATAATCATTAAAATTCATTTTATTGATAATATTTAATTCATAAATTAAACGTTCTACATATTTTTTATCAATCAATCCATCTGCAAGATTAAGCTTTGTTTTTAAGCCGTTTATGCAAAGTCTTTCAAGTTCTTTTTTTGATGATATATTATTACTAGTTTTATATTTTGGTAATTCTAGTTTTTGATCAGTAATATTTCAGTGACAACCTATTAATAATTTATTAGTTTTATTTATCAAGGTTTCATCAAAAATATTAATAGCTGTTTCATAATTTAAAAAACTATAATCAATGTTTAACTCTACATCATCTAATAAAACATTTTTATCAATTGATATTAATGTTTTGTATGTTTCATGTTCCTCTCTATTTATGTATCTAACCTCATTTAATGCTAGTTCATTTGCAAAATAAAAATCATGATTTCTAAGTCTTAAATCACCTTTTTTTAATACTATAATCAAATCATCTAAATAAATATCAAGTTCATAATCTGTTTTAGTCTCAATAGCAGAAGAAATATAATTTAAATTTTTATAACCATTATTGTTTTTGGCAATTAAGATATAAATGTTGTTTTTGTAATTAATTTCTAAGCCTATTATTGGAGTTAAATTAGCAGCTCTAGCTTTATAATAAAATTCAATTGCACCGCTCATGTTTTTGTCAACTAAAAAAACATAAGGGCAATTTGTTTTAATTGTTGCATCAATTAATTTATCTATTGATATTGTTGAATCTAATAAGGAATAGTATGATTGACTTTTATTGATGAAAAAGTTCACAACTTATTCTCTGCTTTTTAAAATCACCTTAATTTGAAATATTTCTTCATCAGTTAAATCTTCATATTCTAACTTATAGTTTAAATCCTCAGTGCTCATTTCAGCAAAGATTGGATTAAAGTTTTCTTTTTGATTGAAATCTAATTCATCAACATCAAAAAGCTTAGTAGGTTGTACCCTCGTTTTTTCAAAATCAATGTGTTCTTCTTCTGAATTAAACTTTAATGTTTTCTTACTCATATTTTCTCCAAAGTTATTGTATCATAAAATAGTATAATATTTTATTAAGTTGTTTTGTTCATATATCAAAATTTAACCTTTTAAATTTATGATTGCTTAGTTGCATTATAGTTTATACAAATTACTAATCATAACAACCATAAATAATAGGTTTAAATATTTTAAGAATTGAGTTGTTAACATTGAATAATGTAATATTAATATTTATGATGTTTATAATTTAAGACAAGAAAAATTTCTTTAGTAACTTTTTAATTATTAATTTAAGAATTTTTAAATAGATTAGTTTGAAGTTAATTTAGTTCATAAATAGTTGAAAATCTATTTTGAATTATTCTTTATAAATTTTAAGATTAATAATAATGCATCAATTAATAAGTTTAAGATTTATGAAATATTGTTTATTAATTCTGAATGAGGTTCTACTAACAAAAATGATCGATTACATAATGAATATGTATTCAAAAAAAATAATTTAAAGTTAAGCGATCAATATAACCAAAAATTAAATTAACAAAATAAGTAAATTTTGTACAATGTCATTTATTTTTTGTACCTATTTATAGGAGGAAAAACATGAGTAAATCAATTAATAAAGAAAAAATTATAACCAATTTAAAAAATCATAAAATTGATGATTTCTCTGAACAAATAATCAATGGTAAAATT
>CASGBP010000069.1 GCA_949299825.1 uncultured Mycoplasmataceae bacterium | reverse complement strand
TTGGCATTATGTTCAATTTATAATAAACGGGAAACAAATAAGTTTAATTTTATTTTATTTTTCTTAGGTGTATTTGCATTTAGCACTATCATTTTTAGTTTCCCAACCTATGTTAATATTATTTTATTTAGTTTAGTATTATTACTTGTTCATTTTAATGCTAAGAATATTAATCAAGAAAATATATCTATAATAGTGGTTAATTTCATTGTTTTTTGTGGGTTTAATTTTGATTCACAATTTGTATTAATTGCTGTATTAATTAATTTATTATTTACTACTATCTCTTATCAAACAAAGTACAATAATGCAACAAACTATAATATTTTAATGTTACTATCAACTATTTTATCATTTGCAGTTACTTTTAATAATGTCTACTATATTAGTTTAATTATGTTAGTTGCTTTTTTGTTATTCTATATAGCTTTCTTTCTTTTTAAAACTTCATCTATTTTTAATAAAGTTATGTATAAGGTTGATCAATTTCTTTATCGTAATATAAGTTTCTTAATTATATTATTATCATTCTTGATTTTAATTGCTGCTATTATTTTGTTTTTTACTACTAACGTTTTTAATATTCAAGATGTTTGAGTATTAGATGAAAGAATTTTTCCAACTTATGTATCAACTATTACAACCTCAATAAATGTTAAATCAATTTATATTATTCTGAATGTGTTTTTTTGAATGGTTAATATTGCTATTTTTACATATTCATTATTTACAAATAGTTTTATTTCCTTCAAACAATTTAATAGTAATGCAATGTCCAATTTTTCATTATTAGCAATCACCATTTTTTGAAATCCATTTTTTACAATGTTATTAGTACGTTTTTTTAGTCTTGGAATTATGTCAATAACATTTGATCTTACAATGATTTTTTGAATTACATTAATTCCATTATATTTGAGGTGAAATCAATATGTTTTTGAGTCTAAAAAATTATCTTTAAATAAAATGATTTCAATGGGTATAATAATTAGTGTATTATCAACTTTTATTACTTTTAAAAATGTTATTTAAACTATATGGAAGATATTAAGAAAAAGATTGAATATTTATCAAAGCAAATTGACACATGAAATTATGAATATTATGCATTAGATAACCCTAGTGTTTCTGATGCATATTATGATGAAAAAATGAAAGAATTAATTGCTCTTGAAAAGGAATACCCCCAATATAAATTGGCTGATTCTCCTACAGCAAGAGTTGGAGGATATGTACTAGAAAAATTTGAAAAAATTAAGCATATTAGACCTATGTTATCACTTGATAATATTTTTAATTATGAAGGTTTAATAAAATTTGCTGATATGATTAGAAAATCAATTGATGATAATCCGATTGATTATGTAGTAGAACCAAAAATTGATGGTTTATCAATTTCTATTTTTTATGAAAATTGCAAATTAAAATATGCTTGTACTAGGGGTGATGGAGAATATGGTGAAGATGTAACTAATAATGTATTAACAATAAGTGAAATACCTTTATATATAAATAAAAAATTTGAAGGAATGCAAATTGAAATTAGGGGAGAAGTTTATATATCAATTGAAACATTGAAAACGATAAATAGCGAAAGTGAAAAAAAATTCGCTAATTGTCGTAATGCTGCAGCAGGAGCATTAAGAAACTTAGACTCCTCTGTCACAAAAGCAAGAAAACTCCAAGCCTTTTTTTATTATGTTTTTTCAGATGAATTAACTTTCAATACTCATTATGAAAAAATAATGTGATTAAAAGAAAATAATTTTAAGGTAGCTGATTCAATTAAATTGTGCAAAGATATTGATGAAGTTTGAAAAACAATTGAAAATTTTGGAACGGATAGATCTAGTTTGAATTATGAAATTGATGGAGTAGTAATCAAAGTAAATCAAGAAAAATATTATGAAGATATTGGTTATACTAGTAAGTTTCCTAAATGAGCAATTGCTTATAAGTTTCCTGCAACAATAGTTAGTACCAAAATTTTATCAATAACTCCAACAGTTGGAAGAACTGGAAAAATAACATATGTAGCAAATCTTGAACCAATTAATCTAGATGGATCAACCATTTCAAATGCAACTTTACACAACAAGGATTTTATTCTAAAAAAAGACATTAGAATTAATGATTATGTAAATATATATAAGGCAGGAGATGTCATTCCATATGTTGATAATGTTTTGCTTGAAAAACGTACTGATGAATGTATAAAATATGTTCCTATTACTTATTGTCCATCTTGTAATGAGAAATTATATGAATCTGAAGGTGAGATTGATCAATTTTGTTTAAATAAAAATTGTAAGGAAAAAATTCTAAGAAATATTGAATATTTTTGTTCTAGAGATGTTATGAATATTGAAGGTGTATCATTATCAATAGTTAGTAAACTCTATGATCACAATATTATTAAAAACGTTGTGGATTTATATAAATTAAAAGATAAAAAAAGTTTAGTTTTTAAAGCAAATATTAACATTAAGGAAAAATCCTTTAATAACATTGTTAATGCTATTGAAAAATCTAAGAATAATTCATTGGAAAGAACAATAGCTTCTTTTGCAATTAAAGGGGTAGGTATAACAGTAGCTAAAATACTTGCAAAAAAATTTAAAAAAATTGATGAATTAATGAAGGCTAGTATTGATGAATTAATGAAGGTTAATATAATTGGTGACAAAATAGCTCAAAATATTTATGATTTTTTTAAGGATGAAGAAAATATAAAAGCAATAATAGAATTAAAAAATATTGGAATTAATATGGAATATATACCTGATACTAGTATTGCTAATTATTCTAGTTATGCTGAATTAGCAAAACAAGATACTAGACAAAAATATCATAATAAAACATTTGTAATCACAGGAAGTTTTGAACAACCTAGAAATGCAATTAAAACAATCCTTGAGGAATGTTATGGTGCAAAAGTTGTTAATTCAATTACAAAAAATGTTGACTATTTAATAGTTGGTGAAAATGGGGGTAGTAAACTTGAAAAAGCCAAATCACTTGGAATTAATATAATATCAAATGAATTTTGAAAAGAATAATTACTTTTTCTTCATTATTTCATTTTTTGCATTCATAGATTTTTTTCTTGGTGTAACATATGATTCTTCAATTTTTACACGTAATATAGTCTCAGGTTGAGCCTTAGATTCAGCTTTAACCAATTCTTTTCTTTGTTTTACTTCTTCATTAACATTTGCTTGTTTTTGGTAGTTCTTTTTTGCAGCGTTTGCAATTTTATTTGCATATGCTCTTTTAATATTACTCTTAACTTCTTTAATTGTTTTTTGATGGTAATCAATTTTTTCAGTTGAACCATTAGATCAAAAGTATGGAATTCTAGGTATATCCCTATCTACAAAACCATAGTCATCACTTGCCCGATTTGATAAACCTTGTCACAATTCTTGAGAAATATCAAAGTCATCATGTTTTCTTTCTTCATTTATCATTATCTTTGGTCGTCTTACATCCTTACGTTCAAGTATATAGAATTTAACTTTACGGTCCTGAAAATTTTTATCCATTACAAACTCCTAATATTTTAATTTTACAATAAAAAAACTTTACTTCAACCACACAATAATTTAGCAATATTGATATATAGAAACTCTTCTTATAAGAAGAAAATATGAAAATATTTTTATAATTTTTTTTCAAGAATCTTTGATTTTATACTTTATAGGTATAATATTATCTATGAAAAAACAACCTAATTATTCATGAAAATGATATAGAGATTCTTTTGTTCATTGACCATTTTTGAATTATAGTTTTTTGATTTTAAGTCTTTTATTGGTTATTGGATTAATGATCTTCTTATATTTGAAATATAATGATGGAATTGATGTATCTTATAACCAAGTAATCCAATTTGGTTTTTATAATTTGAAGTTATTACCAGATAAAAATCAAATTAGTTTAAATGGTTTTTCAATAATGTTTTCAGTCTTAATTATTGTAAATACTGCTTTATGTTGTTATACATATTGAATATATAGAAATAGTGAATACAAATTATACACAAAACGATACACCATTATGTTTCTCTATATATTGATTATTCTATTTTTGTTATTTTTATTATCATTGAATTTCATGAATAGAGATGTAATAAATTTAAGAAACAAGGACATAATTAATAATGGTTATTGGGATGATATAGTTAATAACAATATTGAAGTATTGAATTTTAATTATACATATGATGTAATTTTAGCTAAATATTCTGCTAATAATTATGTTGTTGAGTGAAGACTAAATCAATTTGGCATTCTATGAATCGTTATTTCATCAATGGCTTTTGTTTCTATATTTATTTCATATTTAGTAATGGAATATTTCAAAAATAAGTATTTAGGAGGGTTGGTTCATGACAGGTAAAAAAACTTTTTATATCAGCACACCAATTTATTATCCTTCTGGAAAACCACATATTGGTCATGCTTATTCAACAGTTTTAGCTGATGTGATTAATAGATATAAGAAATTAATAGGTTATGAAACTTTTTTTGTCACTGGAATGGATGAACATGGTAAGAAAATTCAGATATCAGCTGAAAAAAACAAAAAAGAAATCATGCAATATTTAAATGAAATAGCCGATATTTTTAAATCGTTGTGAAAAGAGTTAAAAATTGAATATGATCATTTTTCAAGGACAACTGATAATAACCATATAAAAACAGTACAAAAAATTTTTTCTAATTATTTATCTAATGATTTGATTTATTTATCCAAGTGAGTTGGTTTATATTGTGTTTCATGTGAAGAAAACATCGCACTAAAAGATACAATTGAGAAAAATAATGAGTTGTATTGTGTGCATGGACATAAATTGTCAACTGTAGAAGAAGAATCATATTTTTTTAAGATGACACATTTTAGAAATTGAATTGCTGATTATTTTAAAGATCACAATGATTTTATTTTTCCAATCTCTAGAATGAATGAATTGATAAATAATTTTATAAATAACGATTTAACTGATTTATCTATTTCTCGTTCTTCTTTTAATTGAGGAATACCTATAAATGAAAACAAAAATCATGTTATATATGTGTGGATGGATGCACTTTTTAACTATTTAACTGCCTTAAATTTTATGAATGATGATGATTATTTATATCAAAAGTATTGAAATCATCATGATGCAGAGATTGTACATGTTTTATCAAAGGAAATTACAAGATTCCATTGCATATACTGACCAATTTTTTTACATGCTTTAAATGTTAAATTACCTACTAAAATTATTTCTCATGGCTGAATTCTTTCTAATGGTGAAAAAATGTCAAAGTCATTAGGGAATGTAATTGATCCTTTTTACTATTTAAATAAGTATGGAAGTGATGCTGTTCGTTACTATTTAATTAAGGAAATATCATTAACCAATGATAGTATTTTTAGTAATGAAGCTTTTATTTCTATATATAATGGAGATTTAGCAAACAATTTTGGTAACCTTGTTTCAAGATCAATAGGATTGGCAATAAAATATAGTGATGGCAAAGTTAAATTATTAAATGAATCCACAACTGATGAATTTAAAAACATTCATGAGTTAATAAAAAATTTTAATAAGCAAAATATTGAATTTGTTAATCAGTTAACTCCTAATAAAATTCTAATAAATGTGCAAAATATAATTAATTTAGCAAACAAGTTGATTGAAGAAAAAAAGCCATGAGAATTGTTTAAGGAAAATAAAATTAAAGAAATTAATGAATTATTAGTCATACTTTTTAAAATAATTGAACTTTCTTGTTTTTGATTGTCACCTGTTTTAATAGATGGTGTTAAACAAGCTTTAGAACAAACTAATATTACTTTAGATTTTAATAAGATTGATAAAATTGATTCAGTTAATTGTGTAGTCGGAAAATCGACTCCAATTTTTGTGAGGATAAATAAAAGTAGTGAAAATTAGAATTATTTCAGTTGGTAAGGTTAAAGATAAAAATTTAGATATATTAATAGAAAAATATATTAAAAAAATAAATCACTATATTTGTTGTGAAAGAATTCTAATCAAGGAGGAAAACATTTTTGATAATCCTAGTAGTGAACAACAAAATATTATTTTAAGAAATGAGGCAAAAAATTTTCAAAAGTTTATTCATGATTCATACAATATTGCAACAGTTATTGAATCAAAACAAATGAGTTCAATAGATTTTTCAAAAAAAATAAACAATCTAATTAATGGTCCCTATAAAAATATTAATTTCTTTATTGGCAGTTCGTTTGGATTAGATAAATCCTTTATAAATCAAATGGATGAATGTATTTCCTTTTCTTGTTTTACCTTCACTCATCAAATGTTTCAATTAATAATATCTGAACAAATCTATCGTTCTTTTACTATTTTGAACAACATAACATATCATAAATAAATTACCCTCTTTTTTTAATTAAATCAATTACTTGTGCTATATGACTAAAGCCATGAATTAATAGATTGTTTAATTGTCGATTTGTAACTGAACCACAAGCAAATATATTTTTATACACAATGCTTTCTAAATTATCATCTACCTCAATCTTCTTTTTATCATTAAAAATTTTTAGTTTATTTGTTTCGTTTGATATTAATTCAATACCATAGAACACAAAAATTTCATCAAAATCTAACTTGTATGAATCATTGTTTTTTACTATTTCAATGTTATTATCTTGAATATTTTTAATTTCATACCCCTTATATATTTTTACGTTCTTTTTGTGTTCAAGTTTTTTAGTGTTTTCTTCAAGTGCCCTAAAATTTTCACTATGATGTATTAATTGAATTTCATTTGTATCTTCATTAGATAGCATTAATGAGTAATCTATTGCTGAATTTCCTCCACCACAAATCACAATTTTTTTATTTTTATATAAATTAATGTTACTTATTACATGATTTATAATTGTGTTGCCTTTGACTATAGACTTGTCTAATGACTTAAATTTAAAAGAACCATACCCAGTAGCAAAAATAATGTATTTAGCTTCATAAGTGTTATTTTTGTCATCAAACAATCTATAGAAATTTAAATTTTCTTCAATCCTTGTGATGTGAATATTTGTTTTTATTGATCAATTTTTCTGAGTTTCAAGTTGTTCTATTAGGTTTTTGACAAAATCATTACCTGTTATTTCCAAAAATCCAGGAATATCATATAAAAACTTTTCTGGAAACATTTTTCTAGGAGCACCACCTATTTCATTATCTATTTCTAGAATTAGTGTATTTAAATTATTTAATGCCGCATAAAAAGCACCATATAAACCAGTTGGACCTGCACCAATAATAATTAAATCTAGCATTTTACCCCTAAAAACAAACAAAAAAGCATAATTTTTAATATTTTATTATATAATTAGTATGTTAATGTATTTTATGTGAATAAAGATATTTAACAACCTAGGTCAAAAGGAAGGACATTTTAAGGGGGAAATATGTTAAAAAATTCAAAAAGAGTGCAAATTGATGATGACAGAAATATACTTTATCTTCATGAAAATGATGCAAAAGCTTTGGGAATAATTGAGGGCGGAGTACAAAGAGTTTTTGTTGATGGTAGAGAAGTTGATGTCACTTTTGTTGATGAACACGAAATAATTCCTATGACAGACGATGAAAGAAAAGTTTATGAAGAAGCTGAGAGATTGGCAAATAAATACATTGCTGAAGCACGAAGTTTAAAAGAGAAAGGTAAATCAGATTCTCAAATTCTTGATGAAATTTCTCATAGAGAAAATGAAGCAAGAAGAAAAAGCACAAAAGATTTTTTTACCAAGTTTTGATTGTCTAACAAGAAAACAGAAGTTGATTATGATGAAATTGGTGAAGAATCAAGGAGAGAAAGACAACTTCGACTAAAAGCACAAGCTGAAGAAGAAATTAGATTACGTGAAGAAATGAAGAGATCTAAGGATGATTTTGAAAAAAGACAAATTCAAAGAGAGGAAACTCTTACATCACGTGAATTAAGAGCTATTAAGAAACAACAACGTCTTGAAAGAAAGCGTATTGAAGACGAAAAGAGACAAGAAGCAGCTAATCGTAAACATAGATTCAGTGTTAGAAGTGACATTTTTACTGAAGAAGAATTAGAAATCTTACAAGGTATTATTTCTAAGAGTAAAGGAATTGATGCTGAAGTTAGCACAACATCAGCACGAAATCAACAAAATAGGAAAAAATCAAAAGTAAAAACAACTAAGAAAAGAAGATAGTTAGTTTTTGAAAGGATTAATCTATGTCAAATCAAAAAAAAGGTGAATTCATATTTGAAGCAAAAAAGTATAAACCTTTTGATTTGACTAAGATTGATGAAAAAATTTTATCAATAAAGATTGATACAGTTGAAGATAATGATAGTTTTGAACAATGTGATTTTTCATTTATAAGAAACCAACCGACTACTTTTCAAGGACCTAGGTTTGTATCTAACTCATATGATGTGTCAAAAATATCAATTAATTTAAATGATGATGATGAATATCAACAAATTGATTTCAAACCATATACTTCATTACTAAATCCTTTTCAATATAAAGGTGTAATGGTTAGGGGCGATCAAAAATATGAAAGAGTTAATCAATTAACTCCAGCAAAGGAATGACCAAGAATAACGTTTTTAGATGATGAAAAATTTAAATTATAAAAAGAATCAAGAAGGAGAATAAAATGAGTGCAATTAAAAATAAGAAAAAGGTTAATCAAGAAATAGAATTAAATGAAAATGATGCATTTGAATATAGTGGAGATAGGAGAAATGTTAAGGTTGTTAAACCAGAACATAATATGAAGCCTAAAGAAACAATTGAGTTAAGGAAAAATTCAAATCGTGTAGATACTTCTATTGTTAACATTAATGATCCTCATTTCCGTAGACATCCAGAAGATAAGCACTCATGTTATTATGGATTTACTCCATTAGACATTTATGGTGATACTAACCATGCACAAAAATATGATGATATTTATGCAGTTAAAAAATATTCAAAGAGTAAATTTATGGATGCATATAAATGTGCAGTTGAAAGATCTAATGAATTATCAAAACAAGCTGCACAAGAGTATGAACGTGACTTAGAGAAAATTGAGATATTAAAACAAAAGAATTTGGTTATTGCAAGAATTAATTCTTTACGTTTACTAAATAAGGCTGTTTTACTTGAAAAACGATATTATGAAACTAAATTTGAATTTGAAAGACACAAATCTGTACTTGAAGATATCAAACGTTTAAAACCAGTATTACTTGAACAAAATGATATTGATTTAAAGGAAACACTAGCTAAAATTTCACTTGATAGAGAAATTGCTTTATCAAACAATGTTATCGATAGAAATAAAGCTTTGGCTAGAATTGAAGAAAAGAAAGAAGTTATTGAAATTAAACGTAAATGAAGAAATGATAGAGTTAGAGCTTTATCTGCTGGTAAGAAATTTGATCAAAAACTTGGACACAAGGAATTTGATGATGTAAGAAGACGTTATGCTGCATATGAGGATCTTGATGAATTAAAGATTAGAGATGTTGAAAGTATTGCTGCTATTTTTAACAATTTGGATAGATCAAAACTTTCAAGTCAAGAAAGAGCAGTGATTGATAAATTTATTAAACTTAGAGGAAGTGATTCTACTTTTGCTAGCAAGATCCAAGCAATTAATGATTATTCAAAAGCAAATGAAATTCATAGAGATAAAATTAGAAATTATAGGGAAAGATTACAAAACAATATTAAGGATAGAAAGTATATGATTATTTCATCTGATGCATATCAAAGAATTCTTAATGCAAAAAAAGAATCTTTCATGATTACTGAAGATGCAGTTAAATTTGCTAATGACTATCGTGAATTAAATTCTATTCATACTAATTTAGATTTAGATGATGGTTTAGAAATTGAGGATATTTATACAAAAAGAGAAATATCTTCATCAATAGATAAATGAAGAAAAATTGAAAAACTTGCAGAAAAAAGTGATGATTACAAGGTATCTCGTATTGATGATAATGCTTATCAAATTGAATTTATAAGTAATCGTCGTTCTAGTTTTGACGGAGATGGAAATTTGGTGCCAAGAAAACCAAAAAAATTATTATTTATTCCTGCAAAAATTATCAAAATGAAAGAAGACTTTTCAAAATTAGTAAACTCACAATTAGTTATTGAAAATATGTCTTTATTCCAAGATAGTGGTGTGGATTTGAGAGAAATTAAGTCTTGATTTAAAAGAATAGATCCATATCATTTAGAAAGGACACCAGAAAATATAGCATATGTTAGAGATGTTATTGGTTTAGCTTTTTCTTTGTATCATCAATTAATAGATGAAGAACTTGAAAGTAGAAAAAGAATTAAATTATCTCAAAAATTAGATGCAAAGTATTCTGAAATAGCTGAACGTGAAAATCGTCGTATTTCTGATCTTTTTGTTTCAGTTGATAAGATTTATAAAAATAAAAATTCTAGTATTAATGAAAAATATGATGATGCTGTTGAGTATGCTAAAAACCAACATTTTATTGCAAAGGAAGAAATTATCGAAAACTTCCATGCTAGTGTAGCAAAAGAAGAAGAAGCTCACTTAACAAATGTTGCTTTTTATAACAAACACTTAAAAAAACTTGAAGAAACTCAATTAAAATATGAAATCTCTGAAATAAATAAGGTTATTGATAAAATTCAAAAATATAATGAAAAACATCCAGAAGATAAAGTTATTTTATCTGATATGCCTGTAAAGATTAATCCATTAGTATTGGATTCTGAGAATGTTAAATTAGATTTATTAAGAACAAATACTGGAGTTGTAGCTTCTACAATGTTGAATGATGTTAGATTAGCTGCAAGAACATTAAACAAAAGAATTCCTCCAGGAGTTTCTAAGGTTGTTGTATTAGATAAATTTAGAAATGTTGAAGATCCACTTCAAAGAGTTGCAATGCTTCGAGAATTAGCTTTGATAAATTATGATAATGATGTTAAGGCTCTTGAAAAAGAAGAAATTAGATTGATAGAAGAAGCTAAGAATGACCTTAAAAAGAAAATGAAAAAAGTTGATGACATTAGGGATGATGCTGAATTAATTTATGATAGAAGTGTTTTCATGGAAAATGAATCAAGAAAGATGGATGGAATTTCAAAGAATGTTAGACGTTTAAAGCGTGAACATTTCAAGCAATCTCGTATTGAGGAAAGAATTAATGCAAAAAATGATAAGGCTAGTAAGCCAAAAAACAACAAAAAAGAAAAATTAAAAACTTTAAAACATAAAAATACTGCAAATCTTGATAATTTAGGTAAAGTTCATAAGGCTAAAAAACCAACTAAAATTGTAACAACTAAATCTGCATCTAAGTCTAAACCTACTTCAAGTAAAAAAAGAATCGCTACTAAGAATGAGTTAACTGTTAAGAAAAATCCAAAGGTTGATAATAGATCTTTAACTACTAAATCATCTACTTCAAAAAATAAATCTAAGAGTAATGCTAAGGCAAAACCAACTGTTCAAGTTAAAATGGCTAAGCCAAAGAAAAAAGTAATGTCTAGATTATCAAACATTTTGTCTTTCTCTAAAGGTCATGATGAAATTGATTTAGATGAAATAATCGGAAAGAAAACAAGATAATTATTTTTAAAATTTTGTAAATATAAATGAACATATAAATATGTTAAAATATTTTAGACATATGAAAGTTAGATTTAACAAAAAAATAATTTTAGGTTTTATTGGGATGATTTCTATTGCTGCTATTACAGCTCCAATACTAGTTTCGTGTTCTTCAAGCCCAAGTGTTATTGAAACAATAACTTGCAAATTAAATAGCAACACTTTTACTATTAAAAATTCAATTACTGTTAATCC
>CASGBP010000068.1 GCA_949299825.1 uncultured Mycoplasmataceae bacterium | reverse complement strand
TTGCTTTTGATAGATTCTTGAATAAATCATTAATATCATCCATTGAATCTAATTTTAATGATTTTGCTAATTCTAAATATTTGTTTGCATCAAAATCTTTTATAATACATATGGGTGAAATATACTATCAATGAATAAATTAATTATTGAAGAACTAAATATCAAGAATTTTAGAAATTTAAAAAATGTTAAATTGAATTTTAATTATGGTTTCAACTATATTGAAGGAGCTAATGGAACTGGTAAGTCAACAATTTTAGATGCAATAAGATTCATATTTTTTTATAAAATTCCAATAACAAAAATGCTGATAATTTTAAATCTATAAATGATAATGGTTTGTTACCACATATTTATCTGAGATTTAATTTTAATAATCAATCATACGAATTATTAACTAATGAAAATAAATGATATATTGACAATTGCCAATACAGTAATAAAGATGAATATTTTAAAAGATTAAGTAATATTTTAGCTATTGATAATGTTGAAGATTTATTTGTTAGATGTAATCCAAGTTTATTAGTAAATGTAATTTTATCAGATGGTGAAGATAAAAAGTTTCTAAAAGATGAATTTATACAAATCATCAATAGTGGATTAGATATTAATAACAAAATTTCGAATTTAAATGAAATAATAACAAATAAGAATACTCTTCAAGAAGAGATAAAAATTTTAAAGAAAGAATTAAAAAATGTAAAAAAAGAAAATGAGAATTATAAAAAGCATCATAATGACATAACTAATTGAGATGATTTGTCTAATACAGATGATAAAAGTCAATTATTATTTGAAATTGAAGATAAAATTAATAATTATGAAAAAATAAGTAATGAAATAAAAGTAAAAAATGAGGAAATAAATAAACTTAATATAGAGTGGACAAAAATAAATTCTGAAAGTAGTTTACAAAAAACAAAATGAAAATGATGGCAGTGAATTTTAATCTTTTTAACATTTGGATTATATTATTTTTTTAGAAAGAAGAAACAATCAGCAAGTAGACAATACAATAATTTAGGTTCTAATAATGAGTATCATAAGAAAAAAATTGATTTTAAAATAAATGATATTAAAAAAGAGATAAATAGTTTATCTGAAGATAAAAACTATAAAGACATCATGTATGATTCTCTACTAAGTCAGAGAGAGGAATTAAGAAAAAATCAAATATATAATAAAGATTTTGATTTTTATAAAGCTCAATATCAACAAAAGTATAATAATCAAAAAGAATTAGAAAACAAATGTGAAGAAAAAGAAAAAGAGTTAAATGAATTAAAAAATCAATATAATGAAATATCAATGAAAATTGAAAATATAATTAAACACAAATTTAATGGGTTATTTGAAGTTTCTTTTTTTGATGAAAAAGGAAATGATAAACTTTTAATAAAACAAAACAATATTGATTTGAAATACCTTAATCATGCTAATAAAATGAATTTGATACATTTACTTAATCATTTTATTAAAAAATCAATAAATATTAATTGCTTTAATCTTATAGATCATGCTGAATCATTTAATAATCTTCTAATAACAAGTGAGGATACACAAGTAATAGCTTGTTATGTAAGTACAAATAAAAGTTTAGGTCTAAATGGAAAAAATATCAATTAATATTATTCAATCATCGTCAAAAGGAAATAGTATAGTACTTTTTGATGGTAAAACAAACTTGATACTCGATTTTGGGATTGAACACAGAGTTTGGCAAAATTCGAAAATTTGGTTAAAAATGAATAATGATAATATATCTGGTATATTATTATCTCATTACCATGCAGACCATACAAAAACAATAAAATATATCAAAAACATTGAAAAATTAAGTTTTTATAGTTCACAGCAAACTTTTAACTACATTAAAAATAATTTTAATACATTAATTGATAACAAATTTATATTAAATAATAGTATTAATAAATGAGTTAAAATTGGAATATCAAATTGAAAAATTAAGCCGATATGAACTATCCATAATGCGGAAGGTTCTTTGTCTTTTATCATTAAAAACAAGAAAACAAAAATTGTATACATCACAGATACAAAATTTTTTATTGATAAACATTTTAAAAATTGTACTGCATACATTATAGAATCCCCTTATGGCTTAGAATATGACTCAAATAATAAAGTTAAGTTAGCAGTTAATCTATATAATGAAACTTGACATCTAAAATTAACTGAGACAGAACAATTATTTTATGAATATGTAACAAAAAAAACAAAATTATTTATTTTCAGTCATCTTAATCCGACTATTAATGATTTTACAATTATAGACAATCTTACTTCTAAACTTTCAAGCAAGAAGACAAAAGTACACTATATTCAACCAAACCTTTTGAACAAACAAAAGTATTATATTTAAAATTAAATATAAAATTTTCTTAACTATAAATGTATATACTGATTTAAAAGATATAACAAAACCATTTATTAGATTTGGTTTAGAGAGATATTATCTTAAACCAATCGATAGATCAAGAGAAATTATTCCAGAAAATTTATACAACTTTAAAGATCCAATTGACGAGACATATGAAATTATATATGACTTAAGAGACCAAGT
>CASGBP010000067.1 GCA_949299825.1 uncultured Mycoplasmataceae bacterium | reverse complement strand
TTCCAACTCCTCCAAAACCCTGACCAAAAGGCAATAAGTTAAAATTTAATCATTTTACATCAGTTCGTTGTTCATTAGTTAATGCTTGATAAAAACTTAAATTAATCAGGTGTCAATCAAAGGTTGGATTATTTGTTAATATACCCAAAGGATTATCATGTATTTTTAATCCATCATTACAAGGTTCAATAACAATTGATTCATTTTTATCAGCTATCATAAAGTGCAAAGGAGCAACTGAAATAGTAGGATGAATTGGCTTATTAACTATTTGTAAATTATGCTTGCCTAAAAAATCCTTTACTTCTTTTACTGTTGTAAAATTTGCTAAAACTCAATGAACTACTTCAAAAGGAGTAATTTCATAAGCTCCCTTAATACTATTTGGTTCTGGATAATAGGCAGTATTTGGAAAGTTTAAACCTGCACATGCTAAACCTTTTTCATTTGCCGCTTCAGCATAAAGAGGGTATAGTATTTTATTATTTTCTAAATCATTAAAAGGAAAAGCCATACCGATAATAGCATAAGTTTGTTTTAATGGTTTTTGAAATCTTAATGGTCAAACCATATTTCGTGGAGTGATAACTACTTGTTGTCCAAACTCTGTATCAATATCCATATTTCTTCCAAACAAATTAAAACCCTTATTTTTTAATGTTAAAGCTGTACACATAACAAATCCTCCTATAAAAGACTATCTTCAATTTTTTCTTTTTTATTTATGATAAGTTGACTTCTTTTTTGAGCAATTTCAATTTTTCTATCAAGATTATCAATGACTTGATTTGAAATTAATTTATTACAATGAGTTGTCTTATCACTATAGTAATTTACTAATAAATCATGACCTTCAATTAATTTATTTTTGTTGTAATTTGCTACATAATGACATGTGTTTATTTTATTGTTTAAAACGTTAATTTTATTTATTTTTTTGTCATTAAGTTTATTTTTTAATTCCTTTGCATAATATAACTTTTCAAGATATGCATATTCAATCTTGTATTTAGTTCAATCATCTTTATTTTTGATCATACTAAAAATTTTATTTCTTTTGCATTCTAATTTTTTTAGTTTCAAATTAGATCTAGTGACTAATTTTTCCTCCTTTTTTTTATCAATTTTCTTATTGTTATTTTTATTTATTGAACCATTAAGTTTAGTTATTTTATTTTGACAACGTTTATCAATCTTAGATAAACTTATATAAATTTTTTTATTTTCATTATTAATTAAATCATAATCATTTAATAGAGTATTGTCTAACTTTTTCTTACTACTAGTCAAGCTATAAAAACTTTCAATTGAACCTAGATTTGTTTCATTTATTATTTTTTTCTTAATAAGAACTTTTAGTAAATTATCAATGTTTGACTTATTAGTTATTTTTTTTAATTGAGTAAATGTAACAACTTCATAAAAAGCAAGCACACTAATGATTTTTTGTTGATTACTATCTAGCTTATTAAATTTATTTTTAACCTCATTACTAATAAGATTAAAGGATTTTGAATAATTATCATTTTTAATTTTAAGTTCATTCTTTTTCTTTCATTTTTTGTTATTTCTAAAGTCCTTTTTTAATTTTTCAATTAATAAACTACTAAAGAAAATATTTAAAGAGTGTTTAAAGAAAATAACTCTACTATATTTAGTTGGAGAATATTCTAACAAACCTTTAATTCCTTTTCTTGTTATTAGAGCAGAACAAATAGTTACAATTAATGTTCCAGTAGCCATACATGAGAAAGCAAACATTCCTAGAGCAAAGTAGTTTCCTCTTGTTTTTACACCAAACATTTCATGGATATTAGTGTCGTTCACTGGTCCAGTAAGTGAACCTGTAATTGAGTTTACAATAGCAAAACCAAGAGCAATGAACATTCCTAGAATAGCCATATGATTAGTTGATTGTTTAGCACCAAATAATCTACCTGAAATAAATGAAGGTGTGGATGTATAGACATATACTGACAAACCAGCTAATGCAAAATATAAGTAAATTAACTCAGTAATTCTCATTGATAACATTAAACACATAATTGCACAACATTGTACACTTCCGGCTAATAAAATTGATTTTGTTGGTCCTATTTTATCATTTAAAACTCCTCCACTAAAATTACCAATTAGACAAAATATACCAAACAAGGTACCACCTAGTGCCATGATAGCACTATATTGACCATTTCCATTAAAGGCTATACCATTTTGAACAAATTGCCCATTTGTTGATGAATGAACAGTTCCCATTTGTAAAATTAAATATCCAATTGCTAGAATTCAATATACTGGATATTTCCTAGTAACTAATGGAGAGGCTTCAAGATTTACTGATTGTTGAGTTGCGCTTACAATTTTACTAGTTTTAGCATCAATTAAATTAGAACCAAAAATTTGAGTTGGTGGCAAAGGTTTTTTACAAACAAAAATTACTACTAATAAACCTGTTACTAGCCCAAGACCAGCCATAATTAAATAAGTTGCATATTGATGACTAAAGTACTGAGTTTGTTGGATGTACTGTTCACCATTTGTAATATAACCAAAATCAGCCTGATTGCCAATTCCTTGATATAAAGTATTACCAAACACTTCTGATAATTTACCAAGAATTTGTTGCATTCAAATATTTCCAAAAGATCCACCCATAAATGCAACTCCAAGGGCAAATCCTCTTTTTTCAGTTGGTCATCATTTTGATATAAGATTATTAACACCTAAACCAGAAAAAATCATAACTCCAATTTGTGTAATTATGTTGGAAGTAAATAAAATAGTCGCAACTACTCCAATTGATCTTTGATTTTCTGGTATAAAAGCATTTATAGATGATCCAGCAAAACCAATCATTGCCAACAGCACACCTAATCCATAAACAAACTTCATATTGATTTGTTTGCCTAATATCTTGGCAATAAAAGGTCCAGACAAAGCGGCTGCTAATGAACCAGCTGTAAATGTTAAACCAATTATGGTCACATTCCCTTGAGTTCATGCTATTCAATCAGATCCTACAAAAACATTAGTTAAATTTAAAGCTACACAATAAGGTAGCATTTGAAATAAGAAACACCCCAGCAAAATTAATCACATTCAACGTGATTGTTCTTTTTTTGCCTTTTCTTGAATTGCCTTAACATTATATGTTAATGACAAATCACTTTTTTTAATTTGAAACACATTTCTCCTAGTATTATTCTAG
This sequence comes from uncultured Mycoplasmataceae bacterium, assembly GCA_949299825.1. Lineage (GTDB taxonomy): Bacteria > Bacillota_I > Bacilli_A > Mycoplasmatales > Mycoplasmoidaceae > Mycoplasma_L. The sequence goes on along the minus strand of CASGBP010000067.1, from coordinate 2,523 downwards.
ATTATACTTTAATTATTTACCCTATATTTAATCTTTAAACAAAAATTGTTTTTTGCTAAAATATTAATATGTCTAAATTTCATATTGTAATTGATTCAATGAGCACAATAAGTGATGAACTTTTAAAGAACAAAGCAATAACTGTTATTCCATATACAATAAATGATATTAAAGGAAATTTAACCAAAGATGAGTTTTCTCCACAACAATCAGATAAAGTTTTAAAAGAAATTGAAAATAACAATTTGCAAAAAACTAGTTTTGTACCTGGTGCTGTGTTAGAAGAATTATTTAAACCAATGTGTTCAAAATATAATACTGTAATTTATTTGTGTGCTACTGAGGGCTATACTGGTCAATTTAGATCGGCACAAACATTAATGAGCAAATTAAAAAATTTATGGGTTATTGATTCTTGTTCAATTGCTTCTACCATTGAGTCTTTAGTCTATGAAATTATTGAATATGTAGATAAGAATAAAGATGCTACTTATGATGATATTCAAGAATTAGCTATCAAAGTTGCAAACAGAAGTTCAATTGTATTTGCTCCTAAAGATTTAAGTGGCATGATTCATTCAGGTAGAGCCCCAGCTATTTTAGTTAAAATTATGAAAATGGCTAAGGCTCACCCATTGATTAAATGTGAAGAAAAAAATAAGCCTACTGGTGTTATTACTAGAAAATGAGATGAAATTTGAGATAAGATTCTAGATACCATCAATAAGTTATTTGATGGTCAGCTTCAAGGTAATGATATAAAACATGTTTATCTTTACAATTCATTAATTGACAAATTAGAAATTAAAAGGGCAAAAGAAAAAATTGCTAAGTTTTTTGATATTGATATTAATAAAATACAAATAAGATTAACTCCATTACCTGTTCTAGTTTATGCATTAAGATATGCAGTTGGAATTGGTATAACAACTACAAGCAAAATAAAAAAATAAATTAGTTATTCATTGCAAATTCTACGAAACTAGCTAGATTATCAAATATTAAACCATTATATTCATAGAAACATAAAACATTTTCTTCTACAAGTTCTAATTTTATGTTATTTTCAAGATAGAAATACTTTAACAAGTTTTCAAATGCACTAGTATTATTTTTCTTTGTTGAATTATAAGTTGATACAAAGTATTTACTACCCTTATCTGATGAATAATATTCAAGAACTTGAATTGGTCTTAAATCATTTTCAATCATTCTTAAAATTTCATTGAATTCAGTTTGTTCAACTAACAATGATTTAGTTTGATAAGAAACAATTGATTTTAGTTTATTTTTATACATATCTTTAGTTATTTTTTCAAGGTTTTCCTTTGCTTTTTTTGCAGCATAATTATAATCATAGATAAAGTTTCCATTATCATTAATATAATTAGTTGAATCATCAATAATAAATCATTCTTTAGAATCAAAATTATTAATATACATTTTTTTGTCTTCTTCACTCTCTACAATGTTTTTTTCCAAGTTATAACTATTTCCTGGCAAAATTCCAGTGTATTCACGTTTTAACAACAAATTGTTTTCACTATCAAGAATAGGTCTCATTGAAATAAAAATTGGTCTAATTTTTGATTGTATATTATTGGCAGCAGAATTAATAGCTGCATCACTATTAATTGAACTTCAATTTCCTCCTCACCCATCACTAAAACTTATTAAACTTTCATCAACATATTTAGAAGCATTTTTTCAATTTTCAATATCATTAATGACAAAACTAGATAATTCTTCTCTAGAATCAAATACTTTTAATTGATCATCAATTTCAGCATCTGAATATTTATAACCATTTTCTAAATTATCAAAACTATATACAAATTTACTTGTATTGCTTTGTTTACTATAAATTTTATTTGATAAATTAGAAATATAATCTTCTAACATTAATCTTTTACCATCAATTGAATCTTCATATAATTTACCTTCATAATAATAAGAATCTCTTAAATAAGTGGCATTGATTCTAATTGGTTGATTTACATACATATTAGAAGCAGTTCTTATTTCAGTTGGTGCAGAACCTTCTATAAAATTATTTTCATATAATCCCCCGCTTCAATTTCATTCATAATTATCTACTTTGAAACTATATACACATGGAACTTTTCGATCAGTTAGAAAGAAAAATATAAGAGTCATAATAACAGAGGCAATTTCAAAAAATATACCAGCTACATTAAAACCAACCATTGCCTTACCTAGTAAACTTTTTAGTGGTGAAAATTTGTTTTTACTAGCTCTATTTAATCTTTTTTTCTTGATTTTATTCTTTGTATCCATTGGGTTAGAACTACTTGAATCATTTGAATTATTATTTTTTATCATACCTTGTGACATTTGTAAGCTATTTACATTTAAACTATCACTAACAGTTGATATTACATTTTCAGATACTGAATTTGCATTAATAGCTGCATCAGAAAATTGAATACTTTGATCAACAAATGATGAAGCAGTTTTTGTAATTGCTTCTTTTTTTATTTCTGAAAGTTCATAAGGTGTTGC
>CASGBP010000066.1 GCA_949299825.1 uncultured Mycoplasmataceae bacterium | reverse complement strand
GATTTGATCCTAAATAGATTAGATAAAATCGATTCTAGATTAGACAATTTAGAAAAGGATGTATCATTACTTAAACAAGATGTTGCCCTAATAAAACAATGTCCAACGATTAAACAAGAATTGAGTAATTTATAACACTACTAAATATAAATTAATAAAATATTTAATATCTTTATATCTCATCAAGATTGATAGAATTAAAAAAAACGCAAAGGTTTAATTTTTTGTACCTATTAATTTATAGGAGGAAAATTTATGAAACCAAATAATAAACAAGAAATTATTAATGATCTTAAAACTCACAATATTGAGGATTATGAAAAGCAAAATAAAGATGTAAAATTATTTATAATATTATTTTAGGTGATAAGATGACCAAAGTTTCTAAAATCGATTTAATCTTACAAGAAATGAGACAAGGATTTAATCAGGTTAATACTAGATTAGATAAGGTTGAAGATAGATTGGATACTTTAGAAAAGGATGTGTCTATTCTTAAAAAAGATGTATCAATTCTCAAAAAAGATGTATCACAACTTAAAAGAGAAGCTATTAGACATGGTTGAAATATCAATTAACTTAATCACATATATTTTGAATATAAATAAAATATCATTATAAACAATTTTTCCATCTTATTAATTCTAAAATATATAAAAAAATAATTAGATAATGGCAATTTTAAACATGCATTTATTGCCTTATTTTTAAAGTAAAAAATCCAATTAAACAATGAATTTGTAAAATTTCATAAAACTAATACATTTTTTTCAAGTAACTAATCTGGTTTTATTAATTTTAATACATTCATTTAATAAAGCCGTAATTCTATCAAATAAGTTATATTCTCTTAAATGTCATAAATAATCTATGATAGTTATGATGTCATATAATCTTATGCTATTAGAACCAGCATAAATTGGATCTCTTAATTCTAGATGTTCAATAAAGCTATTAATATTTTGATGTTCTAATTTAATTTCAATATCAAAAATTTGGTTATTATGATAAGTACGATTTTTTACAATATTTAATAATTTAACAACACTAATGAAATTATCAATTATTTCATCACTTAATTTATCTTTTTGAAAATAATATTTAACTATCTTTGTTCTAATCTCTTTTCTTATGTTAGTTAATATTTCAATAATATTACCAAAGGTTCAATTCACTGATAATTCTCATAAAGGGATGTTTCTTACGTTTAATTCATCAGTAATACCATATTTAATTTTCATTTTATTACTTTTAATGGTATGCTTAGCTAATTCATATTTAAAAGCATTAATTTCATCTGAATCAATTTTTGGAAAAATAAAACTAAAATCTCTACTACTAATATTTAACAATAAACCTTTTTCCATTTCTCTAATATAATTTTTACTTGTTTGGTTAGTAAATTTTTCACATAGTACTGTACTAATAGCAGTAGCTAATTTTCGTTCAATATTTAAAAGATTAGGCAAGATCATTTGTGAGATAGCTCTATCAAAATTAAAGATATCGATAATATCTTCGCTTGTTACTCCTTTTTGATACTTATAACCACTTTGTTTTTCTAATAAAAAGAAACGATCATATCTTTTAATAATATTTTCAAAGTTATAACTCTTTAGATAGTAACTAAACCTGTTTTTGCTAGGTATTTCTAAATGTCTTTCATCTTGTAATAACGAAATTTGTTCATCTATTGATAAGAACCTACTCATATTTACCCCTCAATTGTATTTGTTTACAACATATTAATTATATCATTTTTTTTACTCTTTTGTCATAGACAAAACCTAATAATGCTTTAAATTTACAATGAAATTGTTACAAAATTAGAAAATGTTCTTGATAAATTTTGAGGTAGTTAACATTTGTAGTTTATTATTGCTTACATATTTTATAAAGTAAAGTTTGCGATTATGAAAATAGAAACGATGGTAATTTTTATTAAGTTTTAAGTAATTTGCCTGTAAGTATGTAATATAAAGTGTTCTTTTGATAATTTGGCAATTGTACTTTGACAAATGGTAATTTTTATCATAAAGATTAAAACAAAATTTAATTGATAATATATTGTTAATAATACGTTGTTTTACTTTCGAATAATTTGGAATTAAATAATTACCCAATCAAATCAAAAATAAAATTAAAACTAATGCTACCAAGGCACATTCATAAGAAATAGTTTCAAAGTCATTTAAATTAGTCGAGGAAAGTTGAGCATATATTCTAGTAGTTAAAGTTTGACCAGGAATTAATAATCCTATTGAACTTGATGAACTTAATCCAGCAGTTAAAAATAAAGGAGCGGTTTCTGCTACTATTCTTCCAATTGCTAAAATAACTGATGAACCGATCGCTTGCATAGAATGTGGTACAACTACTTTTCAAATGGTTCATCATTTACTTAAACCTAAAGCATATGAGTTTATTCTTATATCTTCACTTACGTTTTCTAAGGCTTGCTGTAAAGTTCTAATTAAAACTGGTAGGATTACAATTGAGATGGTTAGTGCACCGGCTAATAATGATTTACCAACTGTTCCAGCTAAACTTATTCCTAATATTTCAATAAAAACAGTTAAACCAAACATTCCAAAAATAATACTAGGACATGAACCTAATGAATCGATAAAGAAAAGAATTATTTTTTTAGATTTAGATTGTTTTGCATATTCATTTAAATAAATTGCAACAAATAAACTAATTGGAACAGAAATTAATAAGGAAACAAAAATAATGATAATAGTATTAATAATAGCTTGACCTGTTGTATTAATAGAATAATCAAAAATAGTGGTGTTAGTAGTAGCTATTACTTTGAATCCATTAATTAAAATATCAAGACTTATTCAGGACAAAAATCCAAAGGTAATAAAAGCGCATAAGTACTCTAAGAAAATATAGTAGTATGATTTGGCATGGATAAATTTATTGTTTTTTAATCTATTAGTAACAAAACTATTTGTACTAACTAAAAAATTGGTATTAATGTCCATATCCTTATATTGTCATCTACTATATAGAACAAAGAGGTTATCAGGAATAAATCTAACTATCTTAACTATTCAATTGCTTATAATCATAATAAATTTATTATTAGTTTTTTTACGAGTTAAGAATAAAATAGAACCATTTAAGATCATGATTACAATAAACAAGAAAATACCAAATGCATAAAGTATACCTCTAATTGCTTCTCCTCCAGTTTCACTAAACATGTTTGTAGCAATAATAGAACCTAAAGTTCCTAAACTAGAAGTTAATGTACTACCTAATCCATTAGATAGAATTCCATAACTTTCACTAGTTAATAGCATTGAAAGAGCCATTGTTTCTCCAATTGCCCTCCCTAGAGCAATAACTACTGCTACTATGATTCCATTTCTAGCTTGTTTTTTATAAACTAAATAAATTGATTTAGTTCTAGCTAAACCAAGACTTATAGGATTAAAGACCATTTCATC
>CASGBP010000065.1 GCA_949299825.1 uncultured Mycoplasmataceae bacterium | reverse complement strand
TTTTCATATTCAAATGGTTCATTCTTATTTGTATAAATTAAATTTACTTTATCAAGTTTATTGTTAACCTTAGTACCTAAATAAATAATTCCAGTGTTTTTATCAAATTCATCATTTAATAAATATTCAACCTTTTCATTAGGTTTTCAATTCTGGTTAGTCTCATCAAAAACATAATGAGTACCTTCATTATCATAAACACAGATTAACTCTTTATATTCAAATGGTTCATTTGGTTTTGTTTCAATTATTTTAGCCTTGTTCTCTAACAAAAAAACGTGATTATTATCTAACTTATTGATTTTAGCCTCCTTAGTTAAATCAATGATTCCAGTTTTTTTGTTAAACTGATTTCTAAAAATATAAATTGGTTCTTCAATTGGCATTCATTTGTTGTGAACCTTATCATAAAGAAAGTGTTGATTGCTATTATCATATTGATAAATTTCGTTTTCATATTCAAATGGTTTATTTGGTTTAGTGAAAATTACTTTTTTAGTATCTAATAATTTTAAGTTATCATCAGGTTTAGAATTCCTTTTCTTTTTTTTATCGTTATTCTGGTGCCTAATTTGTTCATTATTATTAAAAGATATGATGTTATTGTTATCATCAACAAAAATTTTATTAGTTGTTTTATTTTCTTTTTTGTTCAAACTACTAGTCAATGGTTTATTATTGTGCTCATTTGAACGAAAATAACTAAAATTATCATTTAAATCATCTAGTAGCAAATCACTACCATAGTTAGCATCAACATTAACAAAATCATCCTCTAACAAGAAACTAACAACCTTATTTTCTTCATTAAATTTTTTTGCCTTTTTGTTTTGATTTAATTTTTCATATGGATCAATTAACTCTCTTTGACGTTTACTATTTTTAGATAAAAATGATCATTTTAAATTGTTATCACTAAGATCTTGTTTTGAAATAATTTCTAAGGCTAATGCAATGTTTCTGTTTAATATTGTTCTAAAATATTCTTTATCAATAAAAAATGAATCATAAATTCCTGCATGAGTTACATAATCAAATAAAGATGTATTTGAAACTAAAAAATAGTAACTATAAGAATATGCATTTTTAGAATGTTTATAATTCTTTTTAGTTGAAGACATAATCTAATTTTAATACAAAATATTTGTTATAGAAAGATAAAAATTATTTATAAATCGCATAATTTGCAATTTGACTCTTGAAATATCTTAATCCATCCTCAGGAGTTAAAAAATAAAACACTTTTTCATTAGCGAATATTTCAGGACTTAATAAACCAATATCCAATTCATACTTAATAACTTCTTTAATTGTATTATTAATAATTTTTCAATTATCTTCACCAGTTACAGTTCCAACATTGTAATAAATATAATCTTCAACTGGCAATAAATAACTTTGTAAACGGTTAGTTGCTTGGTTTAATAAGATGTTCAAATCACCTGTAAAAATATCAGTACCAGGGTTAGCTAATTCAGCTAATTTGTAAGTTTGACCATTAATTCGTACCACTGGAACTTCAACTGGAGTAATATCAGAAATATAGTCATCTAACTCTGATTGATAAGTAAGAACTGATGATTGAGAAATTGAAGGATTAAAGGTACCAAATGTTGCTCTAACCTCTCCATAGTAAACTCTAAGTTGTGAATTAAATTGGAATTCTTGATCTGTCAATGAATTAGGTTGGTATAATCTTAAAACATCGTTAGTTGCAATATTTTTTTCCTTAATATTTTGAATGTAAACTTCTCTATCTTCTCTAGTTAATATTTCATCAATATTGTCATTATATAACTGTATAGCACTTTCAATACCACAATCATTTCTTAGTTGTTCAGGTAAATCTGATTGAGAAAATAACAAGTGTTGAGAACTTCTTAATTCTTCCTTAGTGAAATATTCAGGAACATTATATTTCAATAATTTTTCATTATAACTAGTAACTATTGATTCATTGACTGATGTGATATTTGCTGCATCTCGTTTAACTGCAAATGCTTTTAGTTTTTCCATATATGAAATCATATTAGATACATTTATCAATCGGGTTGGGTCATATGATGAACCAATTGATCATTTATATACATCTAAAGCTACACTGCTTGTACCTTCACTAAAAGCATCATTAATTCCTAAATCAGCTAAATCATAAATAGCAAATACAGGTACACCATTGTAATTAATAAAAGCAGAGTTTTTAGTAATTTGTGGGAAATAATCAGAATTAGCAATATTTAGATTATTTAAAATTGAATAAAATAAGTTATTACCATCGATTGCAGTTGAATTTAAAAAATTGTTTGCTCATCATGAATTAGTATTTAATTCTTGTAAGAAAGTAATTCTTGTATTAGTGCTAACATCATATTGATCAAATGAACTTGTATAATCTCTAAATGCATTATTTCATAATTTATCATCAGCATAAGTACTATAAGTTTTACTTGATTTTAAAAAGGCATTTAAGACAGATCTAGCTGCTGTATAGCAAGTTTCTTTTATATTTTGATATATTAATTCATCTGGTAATAACTCAACAACATTTTTATTTTTAAAGAATAAATTTTCAAAAATTATATTCGCTACTTCTTCTACCACTTTTTCATAGTTATCATAAATTACAGATTGATCAGGTGAGATATCAAGAAGGAAACTTAAAAGATTTTTATTGTTACCACTTCACTTGTAAGTATTATGTGCAGTTGTTGCTTCTCTGGTATTGAAAAAGAAAGCTTGAAAACGATATAAATTATTTGAACTCAATGCACTTTGATCAAAACTTATTTGAATTCTACCATTATAATTTTTAAAACCAGTAATAGTGATAGTGCTCTTTAATGTTCTACCAGTGTAATCAGCATCTTTTAAAGTAACACTTACAGTAATTTTTCCATCTTTATCAAAATATTTAATATCACTAATTGAAATTTTATCTACTCAATCAAATGTATCAGGCAATACACCTTCACTAACCTCAAATAACTCACTTACTCTAGTTAAAATAAAGTTCTTTATTCATTCTTCACTAAATTCAGAGGCAAACTTACCTGCATATTCCAAATCTACACCTAAATTTGTAGCAATTAGTTTAATATTATATTCTTCACTATTTCTTTTACTTAATAACAATTCAATTTCATCATCACTACTTCTAGTTGTTGATTGAGCATCATAACTTTTAGTTTCTTGTTCTGGAACAGAACCTGCATAATATTGAGAAATTTCTTGAGCATATGCTTCATCTGTTGTATATCAAAGTCCTGCAGAATCATAACGAGGTTTTGCCCCTATTCCTGGTGGAAAGTTATATCTTTCAGGTATAGAATAATCAAAACCATCATTAAAATCTTGTGTAACTACTCAACGACTCAAAACTGATGCAGCTTCATTATAAGGAATATTATTAAAGTTAATGTGACTTGAACCTCTAGCATGTTCACCTTCAACTTCATTTTCAACACTAATATCATGGAATAGGTATTGAATATTAGCAGATGCTCCTGGTTTTCCAGTTCACCTATACACTGTTGGTCCTGAAGCTGGTTTTCAACTTTCAAGAGAATCATTTGACTCAATAGTAGCCTTACCGTCACCAACTATTGATATCTTTGCATCTCATGTGGTATTTTTAACAAAACCTGAAAAATACTTTAATAAGTTAAAAACAGTCTTAACCATTGAATCTTGGTTGAATATTGAATATACATCCTCAGTATTCATATCACCATAATTACTTGTTGCAATTGGACTTAAGGTAAATCCACTATTTGGAATAGTAATATTTCTTAAAGCAATTCTTTTAAAATAATCAATATCTTCCTTATTTAATGGATTAATTTTGTATTCTTTGTCATTTGATGAATCCTTGATCTTGTAATATGAAACACCAATAGTTGAACCTTTTTTATATTCGTTATTTGCTGTTTGTGCATCACTAAAGTTTGAGTGTAAATAACCATTTGCATCCATGTATTGTTTATCAGTTTGACTTAAATATGATTTAGTTGCATCAAATCTCTTCATACTAAATTGGTTATCAGCTGTCTTATATGCATCAGCTATTTTTGATAACTTATATTCATATACCCCTTTAGACACATCAACTCGATTAGTATATGGATTTATTGAACTTGAGAAATCACCTACAAAGTTCATATTTCTAACCTTAGTATCAGTCAATGAACCAAAAATTTGGTTAATTACATCATCAATTGAATTAAAACCTATATATTTTCCTTCAATAACACTTGGTAAATAAAAATAAAAAT
>CASGBP010000064.1 GCA_949299825.1 uncultured Mycoplasmataceae bacterium | reverse complement strand
GTAATTTAATACTTGCTGTCGAGTGCAATTCAATTATATCAAATTATTATATAAAAGAAGTACTTTTATATATAAAAGTGAAAGTCTATATAAAATAGTTATATGCTATAATATTGGTAATATTTTTATTGGTAAGGTTAGACATGAAATCAATAGTTTCAAATAAAAGTGATGATGTTTTTTTTAAAGAAGGATTACATTCTAAAAGAAATAAAACAAAATATCAAAAATTTGATGACTATGATGAAGATATGGTAGTTGTTTCAAGAGATGACTTTGATGCTACATTTGACTCATATGATTGAATAGTTAATGAAAAATTTTCAAAGAAAGTTGAAAGTTTTGATGAAGAAATTAATGGGTATAGACAATTAGCTCGATATGAAGATATTTTAAAAATTATCAATGAAGACAAAATACATGTTGCTAATCTAAACAATTTCGAAAAAAACAATGATAAATTTTATAACTCAATGAAAGATGAAATTTTTAATGAAACCTTGAGAATAATTGGTGATCCAAACTATAGCATCAAGAATAGAAGAAATTCACTTAACAGCAATGATAATAATTACAATGAACTAGAGTCAAAATATCGAACTTTAAATAATGATGTTGATAAGATAATCTCTATAACTTCAAGTAGAGACAAGGGTTTATTAAATTTAATCAATAATGATGATGAAAGAAATGATTTAGATGGTAATTTGAGTGATTTTTACAAAACTTCTAATTCAAAAATTGATAATGATGAAACGCTTAGCAATTTGTATAAAGAATCAAAAATACAACCTAATCCTGATTTATCTGTTGAAAAAGCTATTACAAAAATAGCTGAAGAATCAATTGCAAAACAAGATAAGAACAATATATTAGAAAAACCACCTGTTGTTCCTAATACTAGTGATATAAAAAGTAATGTTGTATTAAATGTACCTAGTAGTAAACCAAATGATATTGAAAAACAAAAAGACACTTCACCTATTGCTCAAAAGAATGATTATATATATGAGTCACAAATAATTAAAAAATCTGATCAATCAATTCCACAAGAAAAATTAAATAAGGAAACTACCAAACCTGTAGCTAGTGAATTGGATAGTAATGATGAACAAAAACAATTGACTACTAAACCATTATCACCAATTGGCGATGTTTCTAAGACAAAACCTTCACCGATTATTCAACCATATGCACCAGTTAAACCAAAGGTTTTTGATATACCGAATAAATCAAAACAATATAAGGAACAAAACATTTTACCACCATCAAGTAGTGTAGAGGATACTGAATATAATAAGTTAAAAAGAATGATTGAACATTACAAAAAAAATTCATCAGATTTAATTGCTGCTGGTTCTAGTGATATCAATATTGGTATTGCAGATTCATTAAAGGTTAATTTACATAAAAATTTTTATCTTAATTCAGATGAACTTTTTGACGGGAGAAGAGCTCAAGATGAAAAAATGGATAAAATCCTAACCGAATATGAAAAAACTCTTGAGGATAATAAAAATTATGAAGTTAATAAGGAAATAAATAAATTTAAGAAAGATTTATTTAGTATATCAAATACCAATAATGAATCAATTTCTAACAAGGTTAATGAATTATCAAAAATTAATCAAGAAAATGTTCGTATTAGAAATGAAAATAATGAATTAAAAAACAAAATTAAAGAATTAGAACAAAAAATGCGGAATAATATTGATAATCAAAAACAAGTTATCAAAGAAAAGGAAGAACTTAAAAAATCAATTGAGCAGAAAAGAGAAAAAAATCTTGGTTTAAAGCAGGCAATTGTTGATCAATTAAATTCAGCAATTGATTCTAAACCAATGCAGCAAAATATAACTAAAATGGTTCCTACATCTGAGAATGATATCGATAAGTCTATTTCAAAGGATGATAGCAAAGAAAGACACAAGAATCTAATTGTTAAGCAAAACACTCTAGAAAATTTAAACAAAGTTAATGAAAACAAAATTCCTATTAAAAAAATAGATCAAACTACAACGTCATCTAATCAAGATTTAAAAAATAAACCTTTTACTTTCAAGGAAGTTGGACAAAATCAAATTGATAAATATTCAAATGATAAAACTTTAAGTCAAAGAATTTTTGATGATTCAGATGTTAAAATTACTAAATTGGAAAATGCATATAACACAAGAAAAGCTCAACTTTTCCAAAGTTTTAATCCTGAACAAATCGACAATACAATCAAACATAGTCCTAATAATGCAAAGTTTGCAAGTCAAAGAATTTTAGGAAATAAATTGAATGATTCAGATAACTATAAAGTTGTTTCATTGAAAGATGCAATGAATCATAAAAAAAGAAATTAAACATTATCCATTTGCTTTTAAGTAAACTCTAAAATTGTCAAAAATATTATAACTTGTATTCTCATTGTTATGAACAAAAGGAATTATTGAAGGGGCTGACCTCTCACTACTTGCTGACGTTAAAACACTAGCACCTCAATATATTCCGACAGGAAGCATCTCAGTAGTTCATAATAAATTTGCATTAAAAGAATTATTTCTATCACTAATTTGATAAGCTGCAGAACCACTAGCTCCACCTGTTAAATTTCAAGATGGATAATAAGTATCACTATATATGTATGGAGCACATAATTTTAATAAATTAGTTCCTGGAACATCCGATGCTTCTATTTTTAAATTTCCATATTTTTCTACTCAATTTGTTGTAAGATATTTTATAATCAATCGATTTTCACTAGCAGGATTACCTCCAATGATAGTTCTTTCTTCATTGTTATAGTTAAATTCATTATTTATATTGTTTTTACCATTAGCATTGTTGTTAATTCAAACTTGGTATGGATTTTGAATATTATTTTCTTTTAATTGTTCAGTATAATCGATGTTGTTATTAAAGGTGATTTTGATTAATGACATATCCAAATTATATCTATCTGTTGCAAACGTATCATTTGAAAATAAATTTAAATTATTATTAGCTGCAGGCGATGTTTTATTGTCAACAATTACATCTATGTTCTTAGCAACAGAAGCAATATTCAAATCATTATATCTGTTTGAAACATAATTAAATAATGTGACTTCATTGTTGTCAGCCCTATAACTTTGTATGTCTAAATAATCTTCATTCTTGTTTGCTAAGTAATATACATAATCATTAGTCACATGGAAGTTTGTCATTAAATATCAAACAAATTCATTGTTTGTATAAGTGTAATATCAGCTTCATGCAGTTCCACTAACAGTATAAACTATATTTTGTGTTGAATCATATGCCTCTTCTCATTTAAATTGAACCTTATATGAATTTGATCACATAAAATCTTGTCAATAAATTTTTTCTTCTACTGGAGGCAATGGATCAATTACTTCACCACCTGAATCAGGCTTCTCGTTCTCATTTGAAGGCAATCTATTTTCGTCATTAGGTGAAGAAGATTGAACTGAATTTGGGTTAATAAGAGATGTTGTAACTGTATAGACAACTGGTGGCAAAATACCCCCAATCGCTCCAGCTACAAGCAATAATTTTATTAATATTTTATTAAACCCCATATCATAATCCTTATATAAATTTTATTATAAAAAATTGGGTAAATCAACTTTTAGTATTTGATAAAAGATTCAAAATTTTCAAAAACATTATAAGAATTTGACACAAAAGGAATAATTGACGGAGCTAGTAAATTATTGCTTACATAAGCACCTCAATATATACCAACAGGCATCATTTGAACTTCATAAATTGACTGTTTATCAAAGTAATCTTCATTATATGTATTTGAATCAGCATTTATTTGATAAACCGCAGAGCCACTAGCCCCACCAGTCAATTCTCAATTTGAAAAATAATTGTTAGTGTATGTATAAGGAGCAATTAATTCTGCTAATTGTTTTTCAGCAAAATTAGTATTATTATCAATAGAAATATTTACATTATTATAATTTTCTTTTCAATTTTCATCCCTTAATCTTTGTACTACTAATTTATTACCATCAACTGGATTGCCGCCAATAATGGTATTTGAATTAGTTGAGTTGTTAAATCCTTTAAAGTCTTTATTATTTAAATAAGTCTTAAAAGGGTTTTGAATATTTTTATCAATCATAGTTTGAGTGTGATTACCAGAAAAAGTTAATTTTATTAATGCCATATCTAGATTGTATCTATTAACAGAGTTTACTTGATTAGAAAATAAGTTAGGATTTAAATTCGCAGAATTAGTTTTATTATCAACAATCACACTAATTGAATTACAATTCTTAGAAAGATCAATCTCACTATATTTATTATTTTTTGATCAATTTTTCATTATAAATTCCTTATTAGTGTTATTAATCTCAAATGATTGTGTATTAAGATAGTTTGAATTTTCTCCAGATAATCAATAAATGAAATCATTTACCACATGGAAATTTGTCATTAAATATCAAACAAATTCATTGTTTGTATAAGTATAATATCAACTTCATGCAGTTCCTGAAACAGTAGTTACTATAACTTGATTATTTTCTGCTGGTGTTTCTCATTTAAATTCAACCTTGTATGAATTTAATGACATAAAATCATATCAATAAATTTGGTTAGGATTTGTTAATTCATTTTTTGGTCGTTGAATGACATCAGCCTTATTACCAGGACTTGATTTGTCTGTAAATAAAATTACCATTGGAGTAATAATACCAGCTGCAATTGCTACTCCAAGTAAGCTAAAACCTATTATTTTTATTAACTTTATATTTTCAACAACAAAATTTTTTATTTTAGACATAAGTATAGAATATTAAATAATCATAATATGATATTAATATTTTACTATAAATAAACTATCAATAGTTTATTTATTTGTATGAGTTGATAACTCCTCCTCCAAGACATATATCATCTTCATATAATACAGCATATTGACCAGCAGTTATAGATTCACAACCATTGTCACAATTAATATGAACCTCATTATTGTTTAATATTTCAATTTTACAATTGATTAATTTTTGACGATGTCTAAAGCGAACTTTTAAATTATTAGGATTTCTTGGCAGAATAATTCAATTAAAATTTTCAACAAAAACATCATGTGACAATAAATATTTATTTTTATTTTCTTCTTTGCAAACATACAAGATATTATTTGCTACATCTTTTTTACAAACAAAATATTTATGTTTTTTACCTCCTAGACCTAATCCACTATTTTGTCCTATTGTGTAGTACATTGTTCCAGAATGTTCACCAATTTGGTTAGAGGTTTCAATTTCAACAATTTTTCCTTTTTGATTTGGAATATAGTTTTCTAGAAATTCTTTAAATTTTCTTTCTCCAATAAAGCAAATACCTGTTGAATCTTTTTTATTTCAAATATCAAATTTTAATTGTTGAGCTAACTTTCTCACTTCTTGTTTTGTTATATTTTCCAATGGGAATAAAGTTTTTTTGAGTTGTTGTTGGTTTAACGAACATAAAAAATAAGTTTGATCTTTACTATCGTCCTTGCATTTTTTTAATAAAGAATAACCATCTAGGTGTTCTACTTTAGCATAATGACCAGTTGCAATATAATCACAATTACATTTGTTAATACAATAGTCTAGAAAAAAACCGAATTTAATATACTTATTACAAAGTACATCAGGATTTGGTGTTCTTCCTTTCTTATATTCATTTAGGAAGTATTTAAAAACATAATCTCAATACTCTTTAATGAAATCAACCTTGGTAATTTTAACATCTAGTTGTTCTGCTATTTTTTTTGCATCTTCTCATTCATATTGAGAATCACATTTTTCCTTCTTGTTATCATAATTTTCGTTGTTTACAAAGCTATCTCAATTTTGCATAAAAATAGCTTCAACTTCATAACCAGTTTGTTTTAATAAATAACAAGCAATTGCGGAATCAACTCCACCACTCAGAGCAACTACAACTTTTTTCATATTAAATCAACTTTCAACTACTAATTATAGATTTATTGTGTAATTCATTCATTAATTTTTCAATATTAGAATAGTTTTTCACATACAAAATTAAATCACAAGTGAAAGTTTTGTTTTTCTTATCTTTTGTAATGACATAACTTGATATAGTATTTTTATATTTTTGAATTGCTGTAACAATTCCAACCGAAGTATTATTAGAAAAAGCACCACTTAGAATTAATTTTGCTCTAAAGTTTCTATCACTCTTTTTTAATTTTTCTTTATCTCATGATAGGACAACTAATTTTTTATCTTGATCAATATTTTTACAATCATATTTGTGTACTTCCAAAACATCTCCTTTAAGAATACCAACTGTGTTTAGGGGTGGTATTTTTGAACAACACTTAGTAATAATTATCTCATTTACATAATATTGATCCTTTGCCTTAATTAATGAATTTTCTCAAACTCATTTTCATGATAATTCTTTAATCCTTTTAATAATTTCATTACTAATATTTTTATCCTTTGAAAACAAATTAAAAAGATCTGACTTATTTAATTTAATTATTTTCATATCGTCTAAAAATTCTTTTATGCTAGAAATATTAAAATTTTTTAAAATAAAGTTTTCAATATCTTCTTTTTTATATTTTGTATTACATTTTTTATTAATTGTTTCAACAAAGGAAGAAACACTTATCTCAATATTTAGAGAAATATTCTTAATTTCATCATTGATCCAATCGATTAATTTTTGATCTTTAGTTCAACTTGTTCATGATTTATTTATGGTCTTTTTATCACTATAAATAATTCTTACCATATCACCAGAATCTAAAGTTGAAAATACACTAACCCTACTATTATTTACATAAATTTCCTTTAAATATGGAAAGTTCTTTAAATCTATTAATGATGCATACTCAAATACATTAATATTTTCATTTACGTTTTCTCATTTTTCATGATTTTGATCATAAATATTAATGTATTTTTGTTTAGCTATTTTTTTAATTGTATTTAATCTCTCCTCTACATTGTTAGTAGCATCATCTATTTTAAAAGTTAAGGTATCCATTTCGTTACTAAAAGGATTAATTTCTTGTTCCTCTTTATATCGTCAGTGTGATGCTAAACCAAAATTTGCAATTCTATCCATTTCAAAAGTTCTAATTTGAATTTCTATATTTAGTTCTTTATAAAAAATACCTGTGTGTAATGATTGATACAAATTAGCTTTTGGCGTTGAAATAAAATCTTTAAATGTATTTTTTAAGTTATAAAACATTGTATGAATAATACCTAATACAAGATAACAATTTAATGTTGTATCAACAATAATTCTCATTGCAAAAAGATCTTGAATTTCTTCTTCCACAGTTGTTTTATTGTAAGTTGAATATACACTTTTAATTCTAGATGATGATGTAAACTTAATTTGATGATCTATTAATGCTTTTTCTATTTTTGAAATAACTTCATTAAAAACATTGTTATATTTTTTTACCTTTGATTCAATCATTTTCTTAGTTTTTTCATATGTTGTAGAATCAAGTATCTTCATACAAATATCTAACATTTCAACCTTGATTTTATACATACCAAGTCGCCCAGCTAAATTTGCATATATTTCTCTTGTTTCTAAGGCAATCCTTTTTTGTTTATCTTTTTTTAAATAAAAAATAGTTTGCATATTATGATATCTATCAGCAATTTTTACAAATAAAACTCTTAGATCTTTAGAAATATTTAGAAAAACTTGAATTAAATATTTTTCTTTATTTGTACCATACACATTATCACTTCGATTTTTATTAGAATATTTTGATATTTTAGTGACTGCTTTTACTAAATAAATTACATCATCCTTAAAAAACTTTTTTAAATCTTCCTCACTAGCATATGTATCTTCTAAGACATCATGTAATATTCCTGCGCAAATAGTTGCACAATCCATGTTTCAATCAATTAAGATAATAGCAACTTGTAAGGGGTGGGTAACAAAAGGTTCGCCGCTTTTTCTAAATTGACCATCATGATGTTTAACCGCAAAAAAAATTGCTTCCTTAACTATGCTTATTTCTTTTTTAGCATAATTTGATTTTTTCATCTTAGCAATAATTTCTTCAGTTTTTTGAGATATTAGATCAACCATATTTATTAAGATTATATTGCATATTTTTCTTCTAATTTATATATATTTTTACCTACTATTTTTTTAATTTTATTTATTATTAATTTGATATCGCTTAAATTATTCTTAACATATTTATCTAATGTGTATTTTCTACCCAAATCATTTATTGAATAATTAGAAGTAAAAATGGTTGTTAGGTTTTTTTCAATTCTTTGTATAAGAGTAGGATAAATTATATTTAAATGCACAAATTTGTGAAATGGTTCATTTCCTATTTCATCTAGAAATAAGATTTCACAAGAATTAATTTTATCAATAATATCATTTATTAACGATTTATCATTTAAACTTTCTGAGATGTTCATTACAAATGAAGGTAAATTTATAACAACAATTGATTTATTTAGTAAGGCAAATTCATTACAATAAGCCATTGTTATAAATGTTTTTCCTGTATCAATATCGCCATAAACAAAAAATGAATTAAGTGTTGAAGTTTTTTTTAATTCTAATAAAAAATTAATTAATTTTATTCTATGAACATCATTTTGATTAACTATGATGTCAGCTTTTTTTAAAAATTGGTTATGTTTGTTTATATTAATGTTTGCATAAATATAATTATTTGATGTAATAAACTTAATATTTGGTTTTAAATTATTACACTTCATTGTAATAACTTCTAGATTATTACATTTATTACGTATAAGCATTTGATGGTATCCACCTATAGGACATTGATCAATGTTATTTTTTGAACATAAATTTTGTTGATTAATGATTTTCTTAATAATTATGTAGTGCTCATCAATTTCATCATTGGTTAAATTTAAATTTTCAAAAAGGTGCATTGATTTAATTTTTTGATATTCAATTTGTTTAGCCATTATCAATTAATTCCTTTATTTAATTCTGTGTAATTATTATTTTCTCTATGCTTAACAGCTGATTTTAAGTGATTGATAATTTCAATTGGATTAGTAATATTTTTTCTCTTAAGAGTAATAACAATTTTTTGAATATAAAGTGGCTCTAATCGTCCGTTATTAACAAAGATAGAAAAATCAATTAGTATATTGATTATAAAGTCTGGTAAGCAATACATATTTCTTAAATTCTCAATTACTCCAATTTCTAAATCAGTTATTGATTTTTCTTGTAAACAAGATAAATATTGCTCACTATTTACTAAATGGTAATCATTTATGATATTTTCTAATTCATTCTCTTTTATGTTATCAGTAAATATCTTTAGATTTCGATTATTTTTTATAACATGATTAAAGTTATTAATTTTCTTTAGTTGATTTGATGATTCAACTTTTAAAGCTAGGATCTTTTCATCTATAAGTAGTTTTCTACCATCCTTGTATATAGATTTATAACAAGCCATTAAAATTTCATTGTAACTTAATTTATTACTCTTATACAATTGATTAATTTTGTTGCAAGAATTATCAGGAATAGAAATTAAATTATTGGTTAATTTAAATAAATCATCACATAGATTATTAAAGTTAAATTCTTTTTCTTTTAAATTTTTAAAAACATTTTCAAAGGTTGCAGATATATTTGTTAATCCTATGGTTTTATCATTTCCTTCAAAAGCAAATTTCAAACGTTCAAATTCTAAATCAGAAGTTGATAATTTTAGAATATTCATATACTTTTCTTTTTTACTAAACTCTTTTCAAGATAATGGTTCATATAATTTGAAAACAAATAAGTTTTTTTTGTTTTCATCAAAATATGTTGAAAGAAGACCCATAGCTTCTAGTTTATTGCGAATTATGGTAAATTGGTCATATTTTATGTTAAGTTTTGACAAAATTTGGTCCATATTAAGACTTATTCCATGATATAAATTCTTCATTAAATCATATTCAGATATTAAAGTACTATAAAGTTCAACACCATCTTTACCTATAATTGGACGATATAAGTGGGATAAACTTTTATCATTAATCATAAAATCAAAATCACAGAGAATTTTACATATCATTTCCATAACCAAAACTAGTATATATCATTAAAATTTTTTTTAATTTCAACACCACTTTATACAATCTTTATTAATGACTTATCAGCTTGTTTATTAACATTATAAACCCACAAAAAAGGGCAAAAAAAAAGCACTTTTTTAACTTTTTCCACATATTTGTGGATATTTTTAGTTAAATATCATAATATTTAAATGTCTTTTTTTAGTAAAAATATGATATATATAGCCTAAATATTGGGTTAATTTAGAGTTCTAACACTATAATAGTATTATTAATATATGCAATATAAGGATGTAGTGTATGTTTAAAAGAAAACATTTACTTGTTGGTGTAAGTGTGTTGGCAGCTATAATTACTGCTGCTAGCATAACTTTACCAATTTCATCCTCTAATAATAAGGTTATAAGAGATTCTTCAAGCGATACATACAATAGTAAAGTAAGTAATCTTAGTTATGGTGGTTCATATTGAAATGTAACTATTCAAGATAACGTTGAAAGAGTGTTTGTATCAGCTGTACAAAATGCAGTATCAAATAAGTACCCTTATGAAATAATTAGGTCAAATGCCGATATTCAAAATTTATTAGTAGCAAGTTATCAAACTTTGTTCAATGGAAATATGAAAACCCCAGTTGCTGATGATTTTGTTATTGTTGATAAGTTGGTAAATAACCGTGAAGGATGAATTGATCTGGTTTTAACAAAAAAAGGCTATTATGATGAAAACGGTGTGTGATATCAAGATGGTTATATGTCAACTGTAAGAGCTAGAATTACTGATTTTAAATCTGCAAGACCAACTCCTTTTTCAATTACACAAGTTACTAATAATGGAAATCCAGTTTTATTTGAAGGTTATCCATCTAGTATGTATGATCAAATAAGTTCTTTTACTTCAACTTCTCAATACATAAATTTGTTAAAAAACAATGTATTAAATTTTAGTGATTCAAATTTTCCAAGTGATGCAAGAATTTCATTAATTTCTACTAGAGAAACTATAAATAATCAAATTGGTAAAATGACCTTATCACTATCTTTAAATGGTTTTTTTCTTGATGATACTTATTGTACATATTCTAATCAAACAATAAACATTCAAGGTGAATTATCATTTGCATCTAAAAATGTTTCTAGTTTTAATTCTCATGTAATTACTTTTAATTCAGGAAACGAAAATGGTGGAGTTGGTTCAGCTATTTTTGGTGCAATATCTGCTGCACAGTTTGCTGACATGCTAGTAAGTGGTAATAATAAAGCAATAGATTGAACAAGAAGCAAAATTTTAGGATTAATTAACAATCCTGCTAGTCAAACCAAAGATTTAATTAGTTTTTCAAATAATATTAATGACTATGAAATTTATTATGATATGGGTAGTTTAGTTTTGTCAGGTAAAATGGATTCTATTTTTGTTGAACAAAATATAATTAGATCTGATTTTCCTTTTTCAAAAACTACTAATGAAATAATTATTTCTGGTTTTAAGAAAACCTCAAACACAAGTGTTGTTAAGAATGAAAATTTTCCAATTATTGATTTTTCAAACGGGACAAATGATGTCATTGTTCCAAGTAAGTTATTAAATGATTTAAAGAGCCAAATTAATGTTCCTTGAAACAATAATAATAACATTGCAAAAAAATATTTTAATATAATAAACCCTCCATCAGAATTAGATACTTTTTTTATTAAAGAAATTGATGGAGTTGCAAATGATGACACAGGTGAATTAAAAATTACCAATCTAGTTTTTAGTGGTGCATGAATTAATGGTTCATTTAGTGATTTAGTAGTTTGTTCTCCTAGTCTTGCTGAAGGTGATAATAATCCAATAGTTTTTAACTTCCCTGTTACACAAAAAAGAAATACAATAATACTAAATTCTATTTACATTACAACTGATTTATACCCATATGAGTATGATTTATCAATTAACAAAGAAGAATTAGCAAATAACTTGTTGAAAAATGCTATTTCAATTGTGCCAAATGATATTACAAGTGATGATGTTGTTGTAGAAAAAAAATCGGAAAATAACAAAAATGGAACATTAACTGTTGATGTTTATTTGAAATATTATTTTGAAAATGATAAAGAGGTAGACAATAGAGGTTCTACTAACAAAGATGATTGATTTCATAATGAAGTTGTTATTAATGGTTTTAAATTAACTAATCCAACTTATGTGACTAGAAATATTGATTACCCTACAAATATTTATCCTAGCGATATATTAAATGAAGTTAGTGGTTTAAGTGAATATGAAAAAATTACTAAGTTTTTTAATATCTATAATTTGCCAAGTGTTCACTATCAAAATGGTAATATTATTGAATCAAATTTTACCAATTTCTCAGTTGTTGCTGACAATTTAAAAGGTATTGCTACTATTTCATTTGATTTACTTAATGGTCATTTCAATGACGATGGTACATCAAGTTTTTCAGATCAAAAGAAAACCTTTAGTTTAGATTTTAGTTTATTTAATAATACAATTCCAACCATAATTAATGATGTTAACTTATCTAATGTTGATCAATTCTTACCTTCTGAGTTTGTTCAGTTATTGGAACAAAATGATGCAAATGCAAATCTAATTTTAAAAAGAGCCATTTTTGAAAATGCACAAGGAATACCTAATGATATAACACCATCAAATTTTCAAGATTGAATCAGCTTTAAAAGCTTTGAGCAAATAGATGATGTAAATAAGACTTTTAAAGTTACAGTTGTTGTTTCATCTTATTTTAATGATTTAGGACTTTTAAAACAGAATGGGGAATTTTCTATTACTGTAAATGGTAATTTTAGAGATGTTATAAATACTAGATTTATTGATGGTAAAGAAGTAAGAGTTCCTAATGTTAGTAATGTTAGTGTCAATGAATGAGATGATACAAAAATTGCAGATTTTATAGTTGACAATTGACAAACAGAATCATTAGTTGAAGGTGATATTCCTCCTAATTTTGATATGAGAAATTCCCTGATAATAAGAAATGTGAAACGAGATAGTGAAAAAGGTACTATTACTGTAGATGCATCCTTAAAGATGTATTATGATAATCAACAATTGGTTACTAATGAAAATGGTTATAGTGAAAAAACATCAATAATTCTTAAAAATTTCTTATCATTAGATCCAACTGAAATTATTGATACTACAAGTAAACCTATAATTGTATCAGTTGATGATTTTGCTTCAAATATTAGTACATTATGAGATCTAGAAAAATGAAAATCATTTATTATTGAAAACGCTTTAAACGGTGGTATTAGAAATATAGAAAATAAACATATTGATGATTTTAAGATTAATCGTGTTGATGATAAATTAGGAATGATTAGTGTATCCTTCACCTTGTTAGCTTACTGAACTAAAATAAATGGCGAAACAACCTTTGTTACTTCTGATGACCCAGAATATGTTGAAAGAAAAAGTACAAATTTATGATTTATAGGATTTAAAAAAAGAAATTCTTCAAGT
>CASGBP010000063.1 GCA_949299825.1 uncultured Mycoplasmataceae bacterium | reverse complement strand
TTACTAGGATTTGTTTAATTTCTTGATTAATTTCAATGTAATTATCTTTAAAATCAGATGGTAATACTCCACTAATTAAATCACTAGAAATAGTAATATTGGCATTAACACTACTAACACCTGATATTTCTTTACCAATATATAAATTAATTGATTGATTTAGATCTTCAACTCCATATAAACCATTTGGATTAGCATATACATACTCCTTGTTGATTGTTAAATTGAATTGAATATGTCTTTCCTTATTTGAATAAGTCAAATAAGTTAAACTAAATCAATTAGTAGTGGTAATTTGGTTATCATCAACGTGAATATCAGTAATTCAACTTGTTAAATTATTTTTCAATCAATTTGAAAAAGCAGTAATTAATTCATTCAATTGATTTTCAACTATTAACTGAGGATAAGGATTTGTATTTGTAAATTGAGTAACATCAAAACTAGTCATACTATCAGCATCAAATAAAGTTTTTGTTAAACTAGTAACTCTTATTGGTTTAAAACCATCAATTGTAATATTAACTGGTAATAATTGTTCAGGAACACTTTGTCCATTATGATCAATGTATTTACCATTGCTTATGGTTATTGAATTAATATTTATACTACCATTTGTATTATTTATAGAACTATTATCAAAGGTAAACAACAAGTCATTTAAAGTAATTTGAGAATTAGGATTAGTATTATTGAATTGATCGACTAATTGTTGTTTAATATTTTGAATTACATCATTAACATTGATAGGGTTGTTTGTGTATTCATTATGAAAGTTTTGGACTAAAACATCACTTATTGCTACTCCATTAATTTGAATGTTTGGATCAATAGTAATAGTTTCAAAAATAGGATCAACAGTTGGAGTAGAAACTTTATCAACCTTAATGGTTGTTGTTAGCTGAACATTTGCTTGATCAGAATAAGAGTATTTTTCATCATTTATGTAAGCCTTTTTAATAGTAACTTGAACATCAACTGTACCATTTACTAAATTAACTGTATCTTCTTGCTTAACAACTTCAATGTCATTTAATGTATATTTTTTTCCAGATAAAAAATCAGTTGGGATATTTTGAAAAACTGCACCTTGATTATTAACTATGTATTGTTTAATTTCATCATTTGATAATTCAGTTGGGTACTTGTCTTTAATTCCTGTTTCAATTATTGAGATTATATTGGTTGGTTCTACAGACTTAAATCCGTTTATTACAATGTTGTTAAAAGGTTTGCTAGTTGATCCATCACTTTCTATTCCATTACTATCATAGTACTTCTTAAGATTAATGTTAATTAAAATAGATTGATTTTTGTTATCTCATGAGTCACTAACATAAGTTATAGATAAATCTTGATCAGTTAATTTTTCTGGTAACACATTAAAAATATAACCTTGCTCATTAATTATGTGATCAATAATTAATTTTTTGAAAGTAGTATCAAATAAATTATTAGATTGTTGAGCTACATAATTTGATAATCCAGTAACTGTTATGGTTGTTCCATTCAATCTAGTTTCTTCTATTTTCTTAAATCCAATAATGGTTAAATTACCAAGTGATAATGGCATATTTTGATTGAAAGTATATTTATCATCATTAGCAAAATATTGATTTATAGTTAAATTAGTAATTTCAATTTTTCCAAAATCAGAACCAGCCGAATTGTTTATAGCATTTTTTGATGTAAAATCAATCATATCACTTGTAACAGTATTAACATAGGAATTTTCAGGAATAATTAAATTAATATTATTTGCAATTATTTCTTTTAACTCATTATCTGTTACCTTTGTAGCAATTTGAGTTAAATTATCTAAATGTAATTCATAATTATTGTCGACAATGCTATCTAGAAACTTAGTTGGTGTAACTTCTCTAAAACCTGTAATGCTAATTTCAAATGGACTACTATCACTATTTTGTAACATACCATTGTTATCATAATAAGAAGGAAGAATAACTTCTACAACAATTGATTGAGTTTTATTATTTCAAGTATTAGGTTTGTAACTCACTTTTATTTCATCATCATTGATTGTTGGTAAGGAATTAAAAATTGTTTCTTTATTTTCAGTTATGTAAGCTTTAATTAAATTTAAAACCTGAACTTGTTGTTGATCAATGTCTTGAGCAATATATGAATTTAAATTGTTAATTACTAAACCATTATTTTTAATGTCATCAGTTAAATCAGTTGGCTGAATTTGATCAAAACCAGTAACAATTAATTTTCCTAAACTAATTTTTCCTATATGAGGTCCTCCTGGATAAGATCAAGTATTTGTTGTATCGTTTGTATAAAAGTTATCAATTAAAAATGAATTAACAATAATGGCACCACTATTTGAATCATTATAATTATTTGTTCTAGTTAAATCTCCTTCAGCAAAAATTAAATTATCTTTGGTAAAATCATTCTTAGTATTATTGTTAGGAAGATTATCAATTATTGAATTAATGTTGTTAAACAAAATATCTTTAAATTCTGTGATAGTTATATCTGAAGCATAATAACTAGCAAAATCTTGTAATTCAATTTTGTATTCACTATCATTATTTGTCGCTAAGTTTGTTTTTATTATGGTAGGCCTTACTCATTTAAAGCTTGAAATTTCTTGATTTTTAAATATTTTTTCACCTAAAGGGAATTGACCAGAACCATCATCTATATAAATACCTTTAATGGTAATATTGGCATAAATTTTTCCATCCTTGTTGTTTCACGATTTATTGCTTCAATTTGCATTTTGAATCAGATTAATTTCTATATTGTCTAAAATATTATAGCTCTCTGGCATATTTTCAGCATTTTGAATGATATTAGTTAAATCTAAATTATTTAATAAATTAGTGTTGTTAATTAATTGTGGAAGCATTTCTGGGTTACCAATTTCTAAATTAAGACTAAAATTGGTTTCCACACTTTTTCTAAAATCAGTAAGAATAATGGTACCAAAAGGTTTTTCAGATTTACTATTTGAAACATTATTTCCATCAATTATTAGGTGATTATTTAAGGAAATATTAAATCTAATTTTAGGAGTACTTGTTATACCTGTATAATTAGGTTCAGAAATAATAATATTAGATTTGTCAAAATTCATTGGTAAATTAATAAAGAACCTTTCTCTGTTAATAAAAATTAAATCAATTAATTTTTCTTTACTTCAATCAATATTGTTTGCAGTTGTGTCATTATTTGGAATTAATGATTTTATTGAAACTGTCTTTTCATCATTGTTATTAATGTCAGGATCTTTTAAGTTAGTTTCTCCAAATTTTTCAAAACCAATTAAGGTAAATTCACCAAGATTTACATCTTCAATTTTGCTATAACTATTATTACTATTATTTTCATCAAAAATTACAGCATTATTGATTGTAACAATAATCACTAATTTACCATTATATGTGTCATTATCAACTGGTGGATTTTTTATTGTATAAGAAACTGATACTCCATCAATATTTCCAGTAATGTTAAGGTGATTTCAAATTGTATTAATTATTTTTTGGTTATTTTCATCATTAAAATTATTAGCCTTTATATTCTCAAAACCAACAATATTTATTTCCTTAATAGTATCATTTCATTCAGTTAAATTAGGTTTTTTTGTGTTTAAAACCTCCTCTTTAGCTGTTTCATCAAAAGAACTTGTACTAATGGTATTAAAGTTAACTTCATCATAATATCTATTTAATTGATATTTAATAGTAATAGTTCCTTTTTCAATATTATTAGTTCTAGTTAAAATAATATTTTGAGTAGTTAGAGTTGATCCATCAAGATTTTGTGGATATGCAATAATGTTAGATAAATTATTATCTTGTTGGTTAGGAATTAGTTTTTGTCACAAATAATCTTTTATTTCATCATCCGTTACTTCAGAAGCATATTTATTTGAAAAATCATATGTTGCATTACCAGTAAGAGAAGTTGAACTAAGAGGTGAAGTTGCAGTTGTAACGTTGAAGGTAACATTTTCTGTTAGATTATTTTCTTTTTTACCATTTAAATAGTATTTATCAAGTGATATTTTTAAAGTAAGAGTTTTATTTTTGTTGGAATATCAAGATGATGGATTATCTATTTTGG
>CASGBP010000062.1 GCA_949299825.1 uncultured Mycoplasmataceae bacterium | reverse complement strand
TTTTTAAGTAATTATAAAAATATTGATAATCATAACATTGATTGTTTGGTAAATAAAAAAGTTAGAAAAAAAATAAAAGATTATAAAAATATTCGTAAAAAGGTAGGAATGGTCTATCAATTTCCTGAGTTTCAATTATTTAAACCTAGTGTAATTGCCGATACTAGTTTTGGAGCAATTAATTTAAAAATGAAAAAACAAGAAGCATACGAAAAAGCGAAGGAGAATTTGTTAAAAGTAAACATTGATGAGTCACTTTTTAATAATTCACCATTCACTTTATCAGGAGGACAAAAAAGAAGAGTTGCTTTAGCTGGAGTTTTTACGATTGATCCTGATATTTATATTTTTGATGAACCAACTGCTGGATTAGATCCTCAAGGTGAATTAGAAATGATTAAATATATGTTAGATGCAAAAAAAAGTAACAAAACAATTTTTGTAGTAACTCACTCAATGGATCAAGTATTATCAATTGCTGATGAAATATTGGTAATACATAATGGCAGATTAATAAAAAGTGGTACTTCATATGAAGTTTTTTGTGATGATAGTGTTTTAAAAAATAGTAATATTAGATTGCCATTAGTAATCAAAACTATTAAAAATCTTATAAAAGCTGATAAAAAATTTGAAAAATTGTTAGAATGACAACCTAAAAATATAGATGATTTAGCTGAATGTATTTTAAAAATTAAGAGGAGTAAGTAAGATGTTATCTAATAATATAGCTAATAGTCCTTTTACTAAATTAAATGCTTCTTTTAAATTTATTTTTTTCTGTTTATCAATAGTTCTTATTTTTCTTCCTGGTGGAATATTTAATCAACTAATTATTGCTATCATTCTTATTCCAATGTTGTTTATTGCTAAAATCAACAAGAAAACAATTTTAAATATTTTAAAAACTTTTTTCTTGATGTTTGCTTTGTTTTTGCTCATTAATTGATTTTCTATTAAAAGTCCAGATGCTATTTATGCTACCAATGCTAATTATTTAATTTCAAATGGTTGGATAAATAATAACTTTTTATATAATAATAGTTTTTATTTGGATCAAAATATTTACATATCAAATATTTATGGAGGAAGTATTGCAGGACAGGTTAATGATGGTATGATACAGGCTTTTATTTCTAAAAGTGAGGTAACTAATTGGTTTAATCGATTTGATTCTAATACTCAAAACCGATTGTTGCAATTGGCTTTAGAAAATAATTCCACATTGATAACTAGTAATGAAGAAGCTAAAGCATTACTATATCTTTTAAATAATAATTTTAGTTACAATGGAGTTGAATACACTATTCAATTTGTTAAAAATAGTCCTTTTATCAGTGAAAATAAAATAGCATATAAAGATATAGCATCTATCCTTTATATTGAAAATTGATATAGTTTTTCACCAATTGCAATTGCTAGATCTTTATATATATCATTAAAAGTGGTGTTAATTATAATTTCTTCAACATTACTTGTTTCAACTACTTCATCAATTGAATTAACTAATGGATTAGAAAAAATCTTATCACCCTTAAAGTTAATAAAATTCCCAGCATCAGAATGTGCTTTAATCTTATCAATAGGAATAAGATTTATTCCTTCATTATTATCTGAATCAAAACGAATAATTAATGCTCAGGCAGCTAGAGGATTAGATTTTTATAATGGTAATCTATGAATAAAAATAAAATCTTTAGTTGCTTTAATTGTTCCTTTATTTTCAATTTCAATAAAAAAGAGTGATGATTTAGCAAATGCAATGGATGCTAGAGGATATGTACCAAAACAAGATAGAACTATTTATCGAGTATCAAATTCAAATCTATGAGATTACTTTTATTTATCAATAATATTTTTGTTAGGTTCATATTTAATTGCTAATAATGTTGTTCATTTCTTCTTTAGTCCATTTGGTATTTTAGAATTAGGATTATTATAATGAATTATAAAATTGAACTAGCTTATAATGGTAGTAATTATCACGGTTGAGCACCCCAACCTAATGTACTTACTATTCATAATGTAATAGAAAAAATAATAATTGATCTTTTTAAGGTTAAACCAATTATCAATGCTTCGGGAAGAACAGATGCTAAAGTGCATGCTATTAAACAGGTGATAAATATTAAAATGAAAGATTTTGATTTAGATCCAATTAGTTTTATGCAAGCAATTAATTCTCGTTTACCATATGACATTAGAATGTTAAATATAAAGGCAGTTAGTGATAATTTCCATGCTAGATTTTCATGTCTAGAGAAAACTTATTTATACGTAATTAATACTAATAAAGTTTTTGATCCTATTTTTGCCAATAACTTTTATCAATATAACAAGAATATAGATTTAAATAAAATAGAAAAAATTAAAACCCAATTTATTGGAACTAAGAATTTTTTATCATTTTCAACAAGTCAATATGATACAAACGATTGTGTTCGGACAATTTCACACATAGAGATTAAGAAAAAAGACGATTACATTTTAATGTATTTTACAGGCAATGGTTTTTTAAGAAGCATGATTAGAATGATAGTTGGTTGTCTTTTATCCTTTAATGAGGATAGAATAGATTTAAAATTTATTGAGGATTGTTTTAATAATCCAACCAAGGGTAGGGCTATTTTCAAAGCTCCTGCTTGTGGTTTATATTTGTATAATGTAATATATGATAATTAAGCTAAATGAATTTTTAATAACAGATTTAACTATGAATGATGTTTCTATGCTTGTGGAAATTTTTGATTCATATGAGTATGATGTGATTTATGAGTTTGATAATCAAAAAGCTGATGCAAAATCATTAATTAATTTATTAGCAATAAATATATGTTCACAACCGAATGGTGTTTTCATTATTGATGAAAAGGAAAGTAGTGAAAAAATTGAACAATTAATAAATTTTTTAAAATCTAAAAAAAATTAATTTTTATAATATTTTAGATTTACGATTAGGTAGGTAGTATGAAAAAGTGTTAGCACCACTTGTTCAACCAGTTATTTCCTCAATGCTTGTACCTTCAGTTCAATTTCGACCATTATAATAAGTTGGAATATAAATTTTGTATAATCCTAATTCTACTCCTACTCCTGAACCTTGATTTCTTTGAAGTAAAAATGTTCATTGAATATTATCATTATTTCATATGTTTTCAAAAGTTATTGAACTACCATTGGTAAAATTAAAAATAATGTTAGCCTTTATATTGTATGTATTCATAAACAAATCGTAAGAATTACCATTATATCTTTCTTGTATGCTAGGAATAAGTTCAAATTGTAATTTGTAGTTTTTAATGTGTTTGAAAAGCAACACATTTTCTTTTTTAATTTCATCCAAAGTTTTTCCATAAATTGCCTTAGTTCTACCATCAGTTGCAATACCTGATGAGGTTTCTATAAGTCAAGGATTTGTTTCTTGATTAGCAACCTTAAATGTAACTCCACCACCTCAGAATAATCTTTCAATTATCTTTATGAATTTAGGGATAAAAACATCTGAATTATTTAAATCATATACATCACCTAAAACTAATCAACCTCATTTTTTTTGATTCATTAGATCAGTACGTTCAAATATATTACAAGATCCTTTTATTTTAAAAAATGAAGATTCTTTAAGAGCGTTTACCATTTGTTCTTCAGTAATTTCAATTGCTTTAAATCCTTCAATGATATATTCTTTTTCGCTACTTAAATTATACATTTCATTAACATAAGTAATCTTAACTTTTATACTTGTTGAACTCAAGTCTAAGGTGTCTGATTCAATCGAGTTAATACTTCATTTATCTATTCAATAGTGATTTGTACTATCAGGCAATCCCTGAATATACTGAGTAAAATTATCCAAATTAATGTCACGACCATTTAATTCTTTTGCTTCATCAGTTAATGTTAATTCAATACTTTCAACTTGTTCATTAAATTCTTTAGTAATTTTTTCAAGTGCCCCTTCTTCACTTCTAAATCCTTTTATAACATAAGTTTGAACATCAGATTTAAAACCATATGATGAATTTTTTCATATAATTTCTACTTTAATTGCATCATTAGTAGGTGTGTTTTCAGCCATACTTACATTAACAATTTCAAAGTCGTTAATTAAAGATGTAGTCAAATCTGGAAATTTATCAATGTAATGAAGAATATTATCCTTATTTACTGTAGTAACTAATGTATTTGGTACATGGTCATTAGCAGTTAGTGACACATCTTTTACTGCTCTATCAAATTTTATTCTTTCTATATAAACATCATTTTCAGCAACAGACATAAAACCATCAATAGTATAAACATACTTAGAACTAATGAAGTTATAAGTAGTATTAATTCAAGTTACAGTAACATCAACTGCAGTATTCTGAATTGATTCACTAACTGGAGTTACTGAGTTTACTTGATATGCATTTATAATAGAATCGCTTGCTGGTCATCCTTTTAAATAATTTTTAACATTATCAGTTCTTACTGATGAAATTAAAATGTTAGAAATTTTACCATTTGCTGATAATTGAACATTGTTGACTGCTTCATCAAATTCTTCATTTTTTATTTCTTTAATTGATTTAAATCCATCAATTGTATAGCTTCTAGTTTCCTTTAGTCCTCCATAGTCTTTATTAGTATTTCTTCAGGTAACATCAAAACTAACAGCAGTATTATCTGCATCAGTTGATCTCTCAAAATTTATAATGTCATATCTAGTAATATTTTCTTTGTCTAATTCTGGCCATCCTGTTGTATATTCCTTAATGTTTTCTTTTGTAATTTCTTCAACAGGAACTTCTGATATCCCATCAATTGGAACAATTTTGATATTTTCAACTTTATCAATAAAACTTGTAAGAACATTACTTCCATTTACAGAGGCATTATCTTTACTTTTATCTTTTTGAATTACACTAGCACAAACAAATGCTGGAGTAGCTAAAACAACCCCTGAAAGCAATGTTATTAATAGTGCTTTAAATCTAATAAACATAAACCCTCTTTAATCTATATTATATATTATATGTTATTTTGAGTTATAAATCAAGCAAATACTTTTATCTCCTTTGTAAGTAATCAAATTCCAAAATTAATT
>CASGBP010000061.1 GCA_949299825.1 uncultured Mycoplasmataceae bacterium | reverse complement strand
TATTAGATCCTTTAGATTGATCATCAAGACGACAATTATTTGCATAAACTGTAAGTGACACAGTACCATTTTGATCATTTTTATCAATAACATCAACTTTTGTAACTACAATATCTCTAACATCAGATTCTTTACCAGTAAATTCAGCATAGTTTTTCAATTTTTCAGTTAATGATATTTCAGGTTTATAGTTATTACTGAAATAATATTCTAATTCACTTGGAAGATAAAGGTTTTCAATAGGATTTTCAAGTGGCACTAAACCAGTTACAGGAAATTTTTCAAACTCATTTAGAGTAACAGTTACGTCCAATCTACTACCTAATTGAGAAACAATTTCTTTTCCATCTTGAATAATTATTTTTGGTCTAGCTATTACAGTAACATCATCAGCTGTTCTATTAGGTTCACCAATAATTTCAATTTGAGGATCATCAGGTATTTGAGTTCAAATTTGATCTTTTAATTCAGTAATTCTACTAATGATATTTTCATTTGAAATTTCCTTTGGACTAAATCTTTTACCAATTGCTCCCACACTCTTTGTAACCTTGTTACCATTATTGACAATACTTGTTTGTATATTTGTATTTTTATAAAATCCCTCGATTGAACCAATTTCAAAAGTAGTATCAGTGTTATTAACTATTCCAAGTTGAATAATTGCATTATCAACAGTAGCTAAACTTATTAATTTATTTGGTTTAAAACTAAAAGTTATTTTTCCCTCAGCGTCATTGACTGTTGCATACAATTGTCCTTTTTCCAATCCAGGTATAGTATTTTTTATAGTAATTGAAAAATAAGATTCACCAGTAGCTTGTTTTATATATTCTAAAAAATTACTAGCAGTTGTATTTTTTAACTCACTTGGAGTATTATCATCAAATTTGAAATCTGTATTTTTTAATTCAGTTTGAGGAACATAATAAGCTAGAGAATTATTGTAAACAAAATAACCTGATGAAAATCAAAGATTGCTATTAACTAAATCATACACACCATTTTGGGAATCAAAATTAATTTGATTGGAATCAATATATGGTAAAGGTTTGTTGTCATTAGTATATGGTATTTTTGAAGACACCAACATAATTGGATATTGATTATTCAAACTCATATTATTGTTTAGAATGTTTACACTTCCCTCAGGACCATTTCTAAAACCATATAAGTTGTTAACTTGACTCATAACAAATTCTGAAGGATCCCAAACAGAACTATTTAATTGACTACCATCTGTTTCTGATAAATCGCCATTATACAAAGTGTAATTAACAACATTTGTTGGATCGTTTATGTTATCAAGGGTTAATTTGTCTTTTGAGAAAGAAGGAGAAGTAAATTTGTATTCATTTGCAACATTGCTAACTAAAAGTCTATACCCAAAAGGTGTACCCGATAATTGTTGAAAACTTAATTGTCAAAAATTATTACTACTTCCATCACTTAAAGAAAAAATGCTAGATGTATTAATTGGTAACACTACCATATCACTATCAGTGTTATCAATTTTTGTTGTATACAAACTAGTATCTAATATTTCACTACTAGCATCAATAGAAGAACTCATTCTCGTAGAAGTTGATTTGGTATTAATGAATTTAACTGGTTCAACTAGTTGAAATGCAGATTTAAGTCAAGGTAAAGTAATTAAACTCACTAAAAATGATAAACCAATAGTTGTTGTTACAATTTTTAGTATCTTTTTTTTATTTATTTTCATCTTAAGTCACACTTGGTATATATTGTATCATTTTTTAATATTATAGAAAAAGTTTAGAACTAGTTCTAAAATATGGTAAAATTTAAATATGATTAGGATAGGAATAATTTGTTGCAATGAAGCAGAAGAAATAGAATTAGTTACTCCTTTAGACATCTGAAGGCGTGTAGGTTTTAGAGTTGATTTAATTTCCTTGGAGAAAAAGAACACTATCATTTTGCAAAATGGTTTAAAAATTAGTTGTGATCAAACAATTGATAAAGCTAATATTAATCAATATCATGCAATATACTTGCCCGGAGGAGGAGGGCACAAAAAGTATTTTGTTGATGCTTGACCACCAAAAAACAATGATAATGTGCTAAAACTTCACAAGTTTTTAGATAAGTTTAATGAGAGTGATGATAAATACATAATATCTATGTGTGCAGCACCTAGTGTTTTGATTTCGCTTGGTTTATTAAAAGGTAGAAAATTTACATGTTATCCTGGCTATGAAAAAGGAGCTAAAGATCTATATGTAAACAAAAGTGTTTGTGTAGAAGATGGTCTTATTACAGCTAGGGCACCAGCATCAGCAAAAGAATTGGCTTACACGGTAATTGAGGTATTAGATAGTGCTAAGAAGGTAAATGATTTAAAAGCAGCTATTTTTGATTACACTGAACCAATGAAAAAATAAACTAGGGTCTATTTTTGTTTATCAAGATAACCTTGTAAAATGATACAAGCACTAACCATGTCAATTATTTTTTTTCTTTTTGATGATTTAATGTCAAAGTTATATAGATATTCATTTGCTTGTTTAGTTGTATAATTTTCATTTCATTTAATCACTTCTATTCCTTCAAAATTTCTTTTTAAAAGTTCTTCAAATTTTTCAATCAATTTGGTATTTTCAGTTTTTTGACCACTAAGGTTAAAAGTTGGATATCCTAAAACAAAAGTATCAATTTGATTATCATAATTAATAAAGATGGTTTTCAGTTTATTAATAACTTGCATTAAATCATTGTTTGAGTATTCAAAATTATATAGCCCAGAGGCAATTAAATTGGATTTATCAGAAATTGCTATTCCACAAGTTTTTTTTCCTAGATCTAAACCAATTTTACGCATACATTTATTTATATAAATAAAATGCTAGAATTAATTACTTTTTTATGACGCTTATAAAAATTTATAATTTTTATATATTTCTTTTTACTTTTAAGAAATAAAATAAATAACTTTATATATAATATATTTCATTATGGATAATTCATCAAATAATAATTTTAGAAGTTCAATAGAAGATATATCAAATATTGATGATGTTGCATTAGATTTCTCAGTACCAATTAATCAAAACTCTAAAAAATTAAATTCATTTGAAAAATTAAAAATGTATTTAAATAATGTTAGTTTGCAATCTGAAAGAAGATACAATGCAGTATACTTTAAATCTAACATTGTTAAATTTTCTAAGTATTTAATAAAAAAAAATTCTAAGAGACGATATTTATATACTGCACTATTAGCTATGCTTACTGCTGTTATTACAGTTTTTTTAGTTCAAAATTCTGGTTTGTATACTGCTGGTTTTAGTGGAGTATTTCAAGGTATTGCTAGAATAGTACAAGCAGCGATGCTTAAAGCTAATGTAAATGAATATTCTGTTAATATAATTTATAATTTACTCTTTTGGGGATTATATTTTGTGGCCAATATCCCCTTGTTGATTTTTTCATATAAGAAGATTTCAAAAGAATTCACTTATTTAACAATTATTTATATAGTGTTTAACCAATTAACAGGACTTGCTTTAAGTCAAATTCCAGATATACACAATATTTATATTTTTGGAAACACTACTGCTGATATTGGAGGATTAGAGTTTGTTAAATTAACGCCATGAAATGGTTTTGAATCATTTTTGCTATTGATTTATTCAATCATATCTGGACTATTATTTGCTCTACCATATACACTAATCTATATTTTTAGTGGTTGTACTGGTGGAAGTGATGTTGTTTCTATTTATTATGCTATTCAAAAAAATAGAAATATTGGATCAATTATTATTATTGTAAATATTATTTGTTTAATGATAGCTACTTTATTAGGTTCGTTTGGGGCACAAGCACTATATGATTGAAACATTCTAATTGGTGATGCATCAACTAGTACTAAGGCAACTAGTTTAGTGGTGCAAGCAATTTTTTCACCAAATTTAATTTTTTCATTTGTAACTAGTACCATTATTGGTTTTATTGTTAATTATTTTTTTCCAAGAATGAAATTTGTTCAGGTTAAGGTATTTACTCCTAATGTGGCAGAAATGAGAGATAAATTTTTGGATGCAGGATATAAGCATGATATTTATTTCAACAAATCTGTTAATGCTATTAACAATG
Organism: uncultured Mycoplasmataceae bacterium; assembly: GCA_949299825.1. Taxonomy (GTDB): domain Bacteria; phylum Bacillota_I; class Bacilli_A; order Mycoplasmatales; family Mycoplasmoidaceae; genus Mycoplasma_L. The sequence goes on along the minus strand of CASGBP010000061.1, from coordinate 24,288 downwards.
AATCGTTTGATATATTGGAAACTATTTGTATGTATGTAGAGTTACCAAATCTATTAGCAATGATTAGAAATATTGATAAGACATCAATCATTAGTATTAATCGTCTTTCAGATATTGATGGTGAAATGTATATTTTGAAATAGCTTGGTTATTTATTAATTGATTTAGTTCAATTTAAGGTTCTTGAAACAGCTTCATTTCAGCCATTAATTAAATGTTCACGTTTAAGTTTTGATATTTTTGGTTCATAGGTTTCATTAGCCTTATTCAGCTTTTTAATTTGTTGTAAGGTTCATACTTTGTTGTATAAACCAATTATGTATAGGACTCCTAAAGAAGTAGATTCACCATTTTTGAAATTTTGAATTTTAACATTTGAAATATTAGATTGAAATTGCATAAGATAACGAGACTTAGAAGCTCCTCCATCAACATAAATGGTTTTAATAAAAGTTTTAAAATCTTTAGTCATGGTAATAATTAAATCATTACATTGGTAAGCAATTGAATTAAGAGTTGCAGTAATTATATCTTCTCTATTAGTGTCTTGTTCAATTCCTATAATAGCTCCTCTTGAGGACATATCTCAATATGGAGCTCCCAATCCTACAAATGAAGGTACAACATAAAGTGAGTTAGCATTCTCACTAATACTAGCATAATAATCAACTTCATCAGAACGATAAACAATTCTAAGGCCATCTCGTAGTCATTTAATGGCAGAACCACCAACAAAAACAGATCCTTCTAAAGCATATACAGGTTTTTCATTCTTTAATTTTCAACCTATGGTTATTAGCATTTTATGTTTAGAATTAATAGGTTTATTTCCAATATTCATTAGAGAAAAACAACCTGTACCATATGTTATTTTTACATCACCTATATCAAAACAACATAAACCAAATAATGATGATTGTTGATCTCCCATTAAGGCATTAATAGGTACTTCATGAGTTGCTGAAGTGCTAAAAAAACTAGGTAGAATATGACCAAAATCATCACTAGTATTTTTAATTTTTGGCAATATTGTTTTAGGAATATTAAAGAGTCTTAATAATTCGTCATCTCAATCTAGAGTCTTAATATTTAATAGCATTGTCCTACTTGCATTACTGACATCTGTGTAAAAACTTTTTCCACCAGTTAAATTTCATAATAATCAGGTATCAATAGTTCCACATAATAGTCTTTTCTTAGCTAGAAGGTATTTTGCTCTACTCACATTTTCTAAAACTCATTTAATCTTTGTAGCAGAAAAATATGGATTTATTAATAGACCAGTTTTCTTAACTATTAATTTATCAAATCCTTTAGCCTTTAATTGTTCACAATAATCATTAGTTCTTTTATCCTGTCATGCAATAGCATTATAGCAAGGTGCTCCTGTAACTTTATCTCATAGTATAATAGTTTCACGTTGATTAGTAATTCCACAGGATAAAATTTGTGAAGTTTTAATTTTTCCTAATTCTTTTGCTGATCTAATAGCAGTGATTTGAGAATTAAATATTTCAATAGCATTGTGTTCAACTCAACCTGGTTTTGGAAAAATTTGAGTAATTTCTTGTTGGTTGAAACTAATTACCTTTCCTTTATCATTCATGAAAGTACATCTAACTGAAGTGGTTCCTGAATCAATAGCCATTAAAATCTTTTTTTGTTCCATAGACAGATTTTGTTATTAAAAATAGTATATTATAAAAACTAAAGAATTTTTTTAAGAAATTTGGCAGTATAAGATATATTTTCTTTTTGAATTATTTGTTCAGGAGTTCCAGTTGCAATTATTTCTCCACCCTTATCACCGCCATCTGGACCAATATCAATAATATGATCAGCAACCTTAATTAAGTCTAAATTATGTTCAACTATTAAAACAGTATCGCCTCCATCAACTATTTTATTTAAAACACTAATTAATTTAGAAATATCTTCAAAATGTAATCCAGTGGTTGGTTCATCAAGAACATATAAAGTTTTACCAGTTGGTTTTTTTTGCAAGTATTTAGCTAGTTTTATTCTTTGTGCTTCTCCTCCTGATAAACTTGTTGATGGTGCACCTAATTTTAGATATCCTAATCCAACATCAACTAGAGCCTTTATTTTGATATAAATATTTGGTACATTTTTAAAGAAATCATATGCTTCAATTATTGGCATTTCTAAAATATCATAAATTGATTTACCCTTATATCTAATTTGTAATGTTTCATCATTATATTTATGACCATTACATTCGCTACATTTAATATAAACATCAGGTAAAAAATGCATTTCAATTTTTTTCACTCCATCTCCTTGACATGCTTCACATCTACCACCACGTACATTAAATGAAAATCTACCTTTTTGATATCCTCTTGCTTTTGCTTCTGGAATCATTGCAAATAAATCTCTTATATCATCAAAAACACCAACGTATGTAGCAGGATTACTTCTAGGAGTTCTACCAATTGGTTCTTGTGTAACAGTGATAATTTTATTTAAATGATTACATCCAATAATATCTCTATATGGCAAAGGGATTACAAAAGGATCAGAAATAGTTTTATTAATTGCTTTTACTAATGTTTGCATGATTAATGATGATTTACCTGATCCAGATACACCAGTTACAACAACTAGTTTGTTTAAAGGAATTGTTAGATCAACATTTTTTAGATTATTACCTTTTGCACCTTTTAGGATTATTTTATGTCCATTACCACCTCTTCTAGTTTTAGGGACTTCAATTTTCTTTTTACCAGATAAATATTGACCAGTTATTGATGATTCATTGTTCATAACTTCATCAACTGTACCAGCTGCAACCACATTACCACCATATATACCAGCGCCAGGACCTATATCAATTAGATAATCTGATTCTTTCATTGTATCTTCATCATGTTCAACAACAATTAGAGTATTACCCAAATCTCTAATAGATTTTAAAGTATTTAACAACATGTCATTATCTTTTTGATGTAAACCAATTGATGGTTCATCCAATACATATAAAACACCAGTTAAATATGAACCAATTTGTGTTGCTAGTCTTGTTCGTTGAGCTTCACCACCAGATAATGTTGATGCTTTCCTAGATAGTGTTAGATAATCCAATCCTACATTTTGTAAAAAACTTAATCTATTAGTAATTTCTTTTAGTAGCAAATTTGCAATTTGTTTTTGCTCATTATTAAGATTAAGCGATAGCATAAAATCAACAATTGCCCCAATTGACATATTTGTTATATCTATAATGTTTTTATTATCAATTAAAACTGAAAGAGCCGCCTGATTTAATTTTTTACCATGACAATGTTTACATTCAGTTTCCATCATATATTTGTTGTAATATTCTCTAGCTAATTCACTATTAGTTTCATAGTGTTTTCGTTTGATAGAATCAGCTATTCCTTCAACATAATCATATTTATTAAAAGTGTTTCCTGATGTTGATTTTAAATTTATTTCTAATGGTTCTCTACTTCCATGAAGAATAATATCTATTTGATCATCACTTAAGTTATCCAATGGAATATTGGTTTTTATGTTGTAGAAGTTAAGTAAGATTTTAAATCTCTGTCATTCCAAATTATCAGTATTAACAATATTTTTAAAATAATCAATACCACCTTCATCAATCGAAAGTTTTTTATTGGGCATAATTTTTTGCTCTGATGGTTCAAAAGTAAAACCTAATCCTTTACAATATTCACATGCTCCTACAGGGGAATTAAATGAAAATAACCTAGGTTCAAGTTCAGGAATAGAAAAATTACAAATGTCACAAGAGTAATTTTGGTTAAAAAAATAATCCTTTTCATTTATATTAACAACAATTGAGTTATTTCCTTCCTTTAAAGCAAGCTCAATAGATTCAGATATTTTTTGCTTTGTTTCATTATCATTATTCAAAATAATTCTATCAATCACTAAATCAATGTTATGTTTTTCATTTTTATTAATTACAAATTCTTCATCAAGATCAATGATTTGGTCATCAACTCTAATTCTTAAAAAACCACTTTTTTTTAGGTTTTCTATTTCTTTTGTAAAACTTCCTTTTTTTTCACGACAAATAGGAGCCATAATTATTAATTTTGATCGTGGTTCATTAGATAAAACAAAGTTAGTAATTTGCTTAATAGTTTGTGTTTTAATAGGACCATGTCCTTTTGGACAAAAAGGAGTACCAATTCTAGCAAACAACACTCTTAAATAATCATAAATTTCAGTAATTGTTCCAACCGTTGATCTAGGATTATGATTAATAGTTTTTTGATCAATTGCAATAGTAGGAGATAATCCATCAATTGAATCTACATCTGGTTTATCATTGTTACCTAAAAATTGTCTAGCATACGAAGATAAGGATTCTAAATATCTTCTTTGTCCTTCTGCATATATTGTGTCAAAAGCTAATGATGATTTTCCTGATCCTGATAATCCAGTAATTACAACTAATTTATTTTTTGGTATATCAAGAGAAATATTTTTTAAATTATTTTCTCTAGCACCTTTTATTGTAATGGTATTTTTCATATCTTTATTATTATAATAATAAAGAATAAAATAGTTTAATTTTATAACTAATCTATTTTCTCTTTTTATATTTTATTAACATTACTATTATTACAAATAGTAATAAACCACTAATGGTAGTAATAATTAATGGTCATGGATTTATTTCTTTTTTAATTTCATAATCTATATTATTTATTTTCTCTATTTCATCTATTCAATGTTGAGATAAATTATTAATTAGAATAGCAATTTCATCAAGCTTCTCATCATAAAAATAATTTATAAAATCAAATAGATTAATATAACCGGTAAATAAATTATTTTTATCATTAACTAAATATGCTCTATTTTCACAAAAATGTATCTTAGTTTTTTTGGTATCATATTTGATTCTATCTAATAATGGTGAGTTTTTCATATCATAATAAAATTGGTTTTCTTGATCAAAATAAGGAGAGGCATTTTTTTCAAGTGAGAAGGAAATCTTTAGATTAATGTCTTTTATTTCGTCAATAGATTTATGACTATATTTAATATTATTAATGTAGGTTTTGTATAAAAAAGAATTTTTTGTTTTTGAAATATATTCTTTTTGTCAATTACTAGAATTTGATAATAAATTATATCAATGAATAATTTGTTCATACACTTCATCAATGTTTTGAATATCTAAAACATTTTTGGAATGCTTAATGTCAAAAATTATTTTATTTGTTCTAAATTTACATAGAAAATATCCAGAATCATCCCTTTGATTACTTTTGACCTTTATCTCTGATAGAACATTATTATCATTAATAAATGTTTTATAAAAATTATCCTTGAACTCTTTGGTAAAGTCGCCATCTGTATTATCCATAAATAATCAGTTTTGTATTTCAATAATTGCATAAAAAAATCCATCATAATTATTGGGAACAAAATCAATTAATTCTTGTTTACTAATTCCTAGTTTTTTGGCAGCATTAACTAAGTTGCTTCCAAATTTATTAATGATGTATTCTTCATTGTTTTTTGATATATCTAGAATATTAGTAAAAATTGATTTATTTTTATTATTTATTAGCATTTCATTTAATTGCTTTAATATTATTTTTTTTCCTTCATCAGTTATCAAATTTTTGGTTAATCCATTTAATTCAGTGCCCACAATTTCACTAACATATTTATTAATATTTAGCATTAAACCATTATTAATAAAATCATCATTTATCTCACTATTAAAATTTATTGCATTACTTCTATATAAAATATCAAAATTTAGTGAAGATAAATAATTTACATTATCTATTGTCATATTACTATTAATTTGTTTTGAATTATGTTTTGCAATATACTCTATATCAATTTGTTTAAATTCTAGGTTTAACAAATTAATATTGCTTATTTCTACTTGTTTTAATAAATTAATAAAGCTACCATTCTCTCAAATTATTAATGTTTTTTCTTCATTGTTAATATTACATTTAGCTGATATTTTATTATTCTTCAAAAATAAAATAATTGTATTATAAAAATCAGATACATTATCTAAGGTTATGCTAAATTCTTCACTTATTAATTTACCATTTATGAAATTTGTATTAAGCAGTTGTAATTCATCATTATAATCACCATTAATATAGTATTCTGTTCCATTCATTAAATTATTTTTTAAATCAATAAGATCCTTATATGAATTAAATGACAAGTTTTCTATTTTATTAATATTCTCTTTTATACATTTTTCACTAATAGTAGGATGAGTCCATACATTGTTTATTGTGTATTTTTTTAATATTGATTCTAAATATGCTTTTGTATCAACAGCAATTGCCAATGTTTTAAGAATATACAAGTTTTCATTGAATGAAAAAATAGGAGAAATTTCATTTATAGTTGTTGAATTTCAAACTAAATTATTATTTGAAAATTCTGGTCTATTAAATTGAATAATATTTTCAAATATTTTTTCATTTGTTATTTCTTTTATCAAAATGTTTTTTTCAATTGGTTCAATTCAATAATCACCACCAACAAACATCCTAACAAAGTGTGTAAAGTAATTATGAGTTGGATAAGCTATGGTTTGTTTATGATCGTATCTTGACGACTTATTAATTTTTAAATGGGCACTATATTCATTTCCAAATCATTCACTAGTTGAATTTAAATCTTGAACTACACTTTTTGTATAATCAATTTTTATTTCCCTAGTTTTGTTGTTTCATCTTGCTCCATATGGATCACATCATTTAGGATCTGGATCAATATAAGTTTGAGTAAAACTATTAGGAAAAAGATTAAATTTGACTTTTTTGTTTGTAATATCTATTTCTATTTCATTATTAAAATCATGTTTTGTGTAAGTTAATCATCTTTTTCAATTGGTTTGTCAGCCTAAAACAAAGAGCTGTTTAAGTGTATTTTGTTCAAATATAATCCTTGTTATTAATGAGTCATTTAGACTATCGTCTATATTCTTTATGTCATCAATAATTAGATTTTCTAAATGATTATTTTTCTGTTCCTGATTAGTTTTAGCTATATTAGCAACAGGGAAAGAGTGAAAAACTAAAAGTGGTACAATGGAACCTAATAAAAAATTTCTAAACATAAAAACTCCTTAAAAAAAATTCACAAATAGTTAATTTGTGTCTAAATATCAATACATTAATAAATAGGTACAAAAATTTTGGTATTTTTACTTTTTTTAACATTCATTGCATTTTTTTTACTTTTTATGCAATTTTTGAACCTAGATAATAATGGGTAGGTCCCAGAAAGGAGGAAAAATGGAAAAACTCAAAAAGACGAAGAATATCTTTGCTGGTTCTATTAATAAATCAATGATATTTACTTCTTCCATAGGAATTAGTCTTTTGGATAATACTATTTGTAGATTAATGAATAATATAGCAAATAGTATTTATAGCAACAACCCAAATCCAAAGTATAAAAACAATATTTATGAAATATATTCACCTATTGTTAGAACAGGAAATTCCTATAATCGATCAACCATTAATTTTTTATAGCGAGAAAATTAAATAAACAACAAAAATCACATATTTCTTGTGGCTTCTCGGCAACTACTGCTTTTGTTGTTGGAAGCTGTGTGTTTGCTGGTATTAGTTTGCTAACTAATATAGTTTTTGGGAGCTTAAATATTGTTAATGCTCAAAAGCAAAATTCATCTGATTTTTTACCTTCCTATTTTTCTAATGAAGAAAAATTATCTATAAGTTATAATTAGTCTCTCCACAGGTAGCAATTACATGATAATTGTTACCTTTTTTTATGCTAATATCAAAATATGATTAGCAAGGAAAAAATAAAATTATATCTTTCAAATGTTTTATTTAAAGATGTCTTAGAAAAAATAGAAAATGATAATCTTAGAAATTATTTTTTAAAGTTTTTTTTATATAAAACAATTTTGTTTAAATTTTTAGCATTGTTAGCTATTTCATTTATTTCCTTTCTACTTTTTTTCGTTCTTAGAGATTGATCATTAACCAGTGAAATAAATAATGTAGTTTTTAATAAAGGTTCTGGATATGGTATGGGTTCTACATGACCACAATGGGTAGTTTATTTAATTAAAGCAATACCAACATTAATATTTTTTTTAATATTTTTATTTTTAAATGATTGGAAAATTTTTGTTCCATCTCTTGTTATATCAATAAATGCATTATGTAATATTATTGATAAGGCAATTCCAGATTGGAATTCATTAGAAAATATATGAGTATATGATGCTGTAGTAGATTATTTACACTTTGATGTTTTTCATTTTACTTGTAATATTGCTGACATTTTGTTAGTAACTAGTTTTGTATTACTTGCTTTGGGATTAATTTGAAATTTCATTGTTATCATCAAAAAAAATAATGATCAAGATAAGAATGATGAGCAGGAAAAAAACGATATTAATGGTGGTTTTATAAATGAAGATTAAAGTTGATGAAAATAATGTTAGAATTGATATCTATTTAGCAAAAAAATTAGATAAATCAAGAACAAAGATAAGTAGTTTAATAAGAGATAATTGTATTTATGTAAACAATAAAGTTGTTCTTAAAGGAGGATTGCTTGTTTTTCAAGATGATATTATTGAAATCAAAGAAATAAAACATGATCCAAATCAAGAAAATAAAAACAATTTAAAATTAGAACCATTTAATTTTGATCTAAAAATACTTTATGAGGATGAGTTTTTAATAATAGTTTATAAACCATCTGGTATGCTTTCTCATCCAACCAAATTTAATGAAAACAATACATTAATGAATGCTCTTCAACATTATTTTAATAATTCAACTAATTTTTATTTAGTTCATAGAATTGACAAGGATACATCAGGATTAGTTTTAATCGCAAAGAATGAAAAAATTTTATTAGATTTACAAAAACTATTTGAAAACCATGAAATAGTCAAAAAATATTATGCATTAGTACATAATCAATTACACAAAGATCATATATTAATTGATATTCCAATAGGTAGATCTAGGCAAAATAAGTTAAAAATGATTTCATCTAGTAACTCAAAAAATGCTAAACAAGCAATTAGTGAAGTTTATTTAGTTAAAAATTTTCATCATCATTCATTGTTAGAGGTCATCATAAAAACAGGTAGAACTCACCAGATAAGAGTTCATCTAAAATACATAAATCATCCAATTGTAAACGACCCTTTATATGGAATTGAAAAAAACTGTTCAAAATATGGTCAATATTTAATGGCATACTACATTAGTTTTATTCATCCTGTTACAAAGAAAATTATTGAACAAAAAATAGAATTAGATAAGGAATTTAAAGATATAATTAAACAAATGGAAAAAGATTAATTATGTTTTATCAGTTAGTAATTGATGCAATTGGTGAAATTTGTTATATTTATTTGTTATTTGAATTTAAGATACTTGACACATTAGAATTTTTAAACGAAAAAAATTTATCAATTAACTTAATGGATAAGGTTAAATACCTATTTGAAAAACACAATATCGATTATAAGGTTATTTCAAATATTTTTTGGGTATATGGTCCAGGAAAATTTTCTTCAGCTAGAATTGTTAGTACTTTTGTAAAAACAATAAAGCTTGTTAGTCCTAATATGCAACTACATACAATTGATAAGTTTGAATATTTAGCTAAGGATAATAAGAATTTAGTTATTTTAAAATCAGATGCAAAGAAATACTTTATTTGTTTTACTAATTTAGGAAAAAAAATATCTGACCCTATTTTAGTTGATGAACAAAAAATAAATGAGATAGTTAACATTCCTAATCAAGAATATGAATTAGTTTTTGATAATGATAACAAAGATAATTTGATTAATGCTTTATCAAGATTTAAAATTATTGATGAAAATTATGAATTAGAATATTTTAAACCACCATGCTAGTGCAAAAAACAAACAATATTGTTTTAATACATGAATTGGATAAACAATGTTTTGATAAACCATACTCAATGGAAACATATAAAAATATGATGGATAATCATATTTTTTTTGTTCTAAGTAACAATAAAATTAATTTAGGATTTATTATTTTTCTTGTTGTTGATGAAAATGTTGAATTAATTAAAATTGGAATAATTAAAAAATATAGGCAAAAAGGTTTTGCATCTTACTTTTTAACTGAGGTTATAAAAACAATAAATTTCAAAAAAATGTTTCTTGAGGTTTCAACAAACAATATACCAGCTATCAAGTTATATCAAAAACTAGGATTTTATCAAATAAATACAAGAAAATCTTACTATGAGAATGGTAGTGATGCTATTGTTTTGTGTTATAATAAAGAACTAACTATGTAATTATAATTATTAATAATTATATAGATTTTTTAGTATCCATATTAAGTAAATTGTGTAGAATAATCTATATATATTATATGAGGCTTATAAGAAAAATGAAGAAATCATTTTGAAAAAAGAAAATAATAATATCTTTTGTAGCAGGCCTTCTTTCTATTGCATTAGGCTCATTTTTTATTAGTGAAAATATTATTAGTAGTAATAATTTATCATCCTCAGAGCTTGTTAGTGAAGAAACATTTTCCAATAAGCAAATAAATTCATCTTCAAGAAGTTTTATTGAACCAATTAATTCAACAACTATTGATTCTGATAGATCAATTAATTTACCTAGTCCTGGTTTTTATGGTTCATACAATTCACTTTGTGCTACACCATATGGTATTTTTGTTACTACCGGAGACGGAGTAATGATGATAAATGATAGAACTTTAGAGGTTGTATGAGAAATTGATTTTGCAAGTAGTGTGCCTATTGGTTCTGTTTATTATAGAGTTATGCATGCTTTGTATAATAGTAGATATAGTCAAAGTGGTAGTACAGCAGGAACTTTAGTTGTTTTGCATTTAAATGGATCTAAATGTCAAGTCTCATTAATAAACCCTGAAACTGGGGTAGTTTTTGATCAAACATCTACATTGGATCTTGTCCAAACTGATTACAATGATTTAAGCACCATATTAGTTCCATTGTCAGATTCTTCTGGTTCAATTTCAAATAATTCATATATCATCCAACCTCGAGGCTATGTTACTGATAGTGTTAGAAATAGAGGAGAATACCAATTTTGAATTCAAGATGGAGGGATAGATAATGTAAAAAAATTGTCTACTATTGGTCGAATTAATAAAACACATGTACTTCTTTCTGCAGGATTTATTTGATTAGATGGAGGTAAAGGTAATTATTATGCTCGACTTGTTCTTATTCCATCAAAAGAAATTAAAATAATTTTGTACAATTGAGGAGGGTCAAACAACAATATTCAATCAATATATGAAGAAACTTTAGTTACAGATTATAAAAGTCCTGCAGATTTTAAGACAGCATATCTTCATAATGTTCCAACCATGAGGGCAATTGCTTGAGATAATAATATTGAGTTTCAATTTATATTAAATGCCAATCCTGAAGATTCAGCATTAGGTTGTCTTGTACATAATGTTTCTTCTAAGAATGCATATACAAATTTTGTAAATTTAAATTTAAGATATAACGATCAAGATTATGATATTGAAACAGGTTATTATAATGATAATATTGGAAAATTTGTAGTTTTTTCAAGTCACACAAATACACAAAGAAATGCAATTTTATTATTGAATGCCGGTAGGTTAAATACAGATCAAAACTATACTTCCACTAGTAATAAAATTACTTTTTACTATCCATCTGCTGGTGATTTAGTTTTTGATAATAGACATTATAATGGTAATCCTGTATCCTTTCTTCCCCTTTTAACATGGGGTACTAATAGTACTATGGCAGATAAAAATATATTTGTTTTTAGTACGATAAATAATGCAGCTTATAGAAAAAAATATGTTATATACAATGGTTCTCCTTATGCAAATAATCAATTATTATATCCATATGCATATAACACAACTTTAGATACAGTAAATTTAATGAATGCTTCTGATATATATGTAAATAAATTAACCTTAGATGAATTGCAAAATTTTATTATTTCACCAGATGGTCAAAACTCAATCATTAATTCAATGCAAATTCATGTCAAAGATGCTTCTTATTGGGTTGCCAAGTTTGAAACACCAACTAGAGATGAAATATATAAAGGAATTGCTAGAGGTAATTTAACTGCATGAAAGTTATATGTCCATGGGAAACCTGAAGAATTTTATCCTTTAAATAATATTACATTTAGAAATTTTCATGTTTGACATACTAGTAGTGTGAGTGAAATTGATGCAGGCGATATCTCAGATAAATTTCTTACTATTACTGATATTGAACTTAAACAATGGATTCTAAATAATATAGAAAAAATATTCACTGATTTACCACTTGATTTTGCTAATTCTAACCTATCTATGGGAGGATTTACAAAAAACAATGAGGATGCCTCAATTACAGTAGATGTTTGATTAAATAACTTGATAGATAATGGAGAACCAATAAAAGGTAAAAATACTAAATTTACAATTAAAATAACAAATTTTGATCCTGTTCCTATTACTCCTTCGACATTATTTAATGACATTAATTATTTGGAAAATAATTCAATTAATATTCAAACCATTGGGTCAAATATTGTAGAAGTTAATCAGCAATTGATAGATAATTTTATCAATGAAACTTTTAATGATGGTGCTAATTATATTACTGGATCATATAATTTACTAGATTTAAAAAACAATGGTTATACAGTTACATATTTGGATAATAATCTTCAATCAGGGACACTTAAAATTAGGATTAAATTAAATCGATATATCAGTAATAATAATTTTTATGATGATAATAATGGGCCAGAACAAGAATATACTATTTCTAATTTTTATCGTTTAAATGGACAGACACTATTAAATAAATCTGCTATTCAAGCTCCAAGTAGTTGATCAACAACCTCATCTGCAAACGGGGGTACACCTCTAAGTCAAATTAAACAATTTATAATTGATAAACAAAAAGAAGGTGTAATTAAAACAATTGAGTCTAATTATACAGACAAGAGTCAAGAAATATTTGCTAATCTTGGAAATATATTAGAGCATCATCCTGAATATTTAGAAATTCTTGATGATACAGGTGATATTGTAAATGGTATTAAGTATGTAAGATATAGACTAACTCATACTTATGATACTACTATTAATAATAGTAATATAACTTCTAATGCAATTGAAGGTACTATAGCAATTTATGGATTCAAGTCAAGTAATACATCTGTTTATGCATATAACACTTCGTCAATTTATGCAGATGATGATGGAGTAATAGGTTTGTTAAATGGTAAGCAAACTATTACTAACAATGGAGGGCAATTTAATCTAAATGGATCTACTGTTTCAAGTGATGTAATAATTCTTTCTCAACAATATTTGAATTCACTTGATTTAAGAGTTGCTCTTGTCTATGATCCTAATAGACCTAATAAAATAATTTTGCAATTATATGATGCATTAAGTCTACAAAAAGAGTTTGTTCTTGATGCTCCTGAACAACAAGTTTTAATGTGAAGCTCTAATGAACAAAGAGGTTTTAATTTTGATCTTGCTAATAATTTAAATGCATTAGGTGGAGAAATTTACAGTAATGGTACAAAAATAACTTCAGAGAACTTTAGTACATATTTTGAATCAAAGGGAAAATATTTAGAATTTACTTATTCATATACTGCAAAACAAGATATTTATATTAGTATTCCATACACAAGTAATTTATTTTTTAATCGGTTATTAACTTTTGCTGATTCTTCAAACAATGGATATACACCTAATACAATGTTTATTTATAATCAATGTGCATTGAATTTTAAAAATAATGAAATAGATACATCAATTCCTAATCCATTGATGTTAGTTAAGTTTAATGGATTAAATGATCCTGAAATAAAAACACTTAATATCAATGTAGATAACTCTTATATATATACTGCTAGTGGATATGTAGATTTAGTTGATGGTGTTCCAATTTTTTCAATTTCATATGTTGCAGTTGATAATAAAGCAAAAACATGATTTAGGCAATTTATTTTAAATCAATCCACTTATGAGATAGTGCAAGATTATGAATTAAACATAACATCTAAATTAAATTTTGAAACCACAAAAGATTTAAACACTATTGATACTCACACTAAGTATTGTTATGAAACATTTTATTACCAATATAGTAATTTTTCTACTGGATATGATAAATCAAAAAATCAGCAAGTATCAATAGTTCCACTTGTTGTTCCAACTAATGAGCAAGCGGATTTATATGGAATGAATGCAAATTTATTCAAAATAATTCTTAGTGATAAAAATAAAGAAATAAATGAATTAAGTATTACTATCAAGGATAAAACTTTTAGTAATTGAACATTAAATTTAGATTCAGGCTTTACAAACTTAAACTTTAGTTCTGATCTAAATAAAATGCTATTTGTAACTTTTTTAGACAACAAATATCAATATGTTTGCATTGATCTTAAAAAGGTTAGAGAATCACATTCAATCTTAAATATTAATAATTTATTTTTAAATATTGAGTCTGATATTTCAACTAGTAATAAATATGATGAATTAACATTTGCTTATGCTTTAAACAATAAGCCACAAAAAGTCTATTTTTCCTATGCTTCATCAAACTTAAAAGGTTCAAGTGCTGAAATAAAACAAATAGCGCAAACTTATAATTTAACTGATTTAGGTATAAATTCAAGGGTAAATTTGAATGAGGTCAATGAAGATTTTGTTTTAAATAATTTATTTACTACAGCCAACTATAGTAAATTTTTTGATAAAACAAATTTTAATCACTTTGAAATTACAATAGGAGAAATGTATAAAAATTATGCAACAGGAACATTAGTTGTTCAAGTATTTTTACATTCTTGAATTAATGATCAGTTTGAATCAGTAGCAAAAAAAGGATTTGTTTTCATCATAAAAGGATTTAATACAAGTAAACAATCTACCAACATTTTATTAACAGATGTAGGATTGAATTATTTTAATAGTATTAATCCTACTCAATATGAAGAAAAAATTAAAGATATAGTGACAAAACCTACTTTATTAAATCAATATTTTACATTGGTTAATCACCCAACTTTAACTAATTTATCTGATGCATTAAATAAAACTAATCCATATGTTACCAACATAATTTTTGACAATATAGAGAAAACAACTTATTTAAGTTTTAATGTTGATAATGCGTATGTACAATATAATGATTCATCTATCTCAATTGCAAATAATACTATAACAGTAGAAATACCTTATTTAATTGATAGTGCTCAAGCTATGAATTTTACATATTCTGAAATTTATGGAACATCAGCTAATTTAACACCTTATGCATTATGTCAAACCTTAATGGATAAACCAAATGGTACTGAAATTACAAAAATTAAAGAAGCAGTGTTAAAAAAATTGAATATAAGTGGTGTTAATATAAGTGATATCATTACTTCAAATACTATTGAAGCAAAAAATGCTAGTGGTGAAGTATTATTATCTATCCAAATTCCAAAACTAGTTGTTTATGATAATCAATTTCAAAACATACAGGTTACTATTTCAGAATTGTTGCCAATTAACACAACTACTGTTAGTAAAAACGCTATTTATCCAACTGAAATTAAACCTTCAATGTTACAAGGTTGATTTGATGTAGATGTAGAAAATAGAGCATTAGAATTTATTTCAATTGAAAATCCAGTAAGTGATCCAGCAACCAAAGTTATTAGCGCAAATGTTATTGACTTTAATGATGAATTAAAAACTGCTAGAGTTGCTTTTACTCTTCAAAATGTAATAACTAGTACAGGATTCGATGATACTTTAACAGTTTTCTTTGATTTTGATAATTTAGTTGGTTCAGCTGATGGAATATTAACAAGTGTTAAAAATACTATTGAAGTTAAAGGTACAGACATTCATTTATATGCACAGGATGTTGCTAATAATACTTCACGGTTGATTTCACTTTTAGACAATTATAATGCCATTTCATCACGACCAAGTAATTTAAATATTAGTGTTCAGTCATCTAGTTTTAATAATTTAACTGGTGAAGTTTATGTTGTATACCAATTTGATAAATATTTAAATCCTAATGGTGATGTTGTTGATAAGTTAGTTAATTTTAAGACAACAATTACAGGTTTTAATAAGGCAACCAATAAAACAACAGTTACTTATAACAATACAAAAGTTGATAAAACTTTTGATGAATTTAAAAATGAAATAACAAATGATGCATCTTTATTGAATAGTTTAGTCAATATTGAAAATCCTGTTGAAGGATCTGAATTTACTCTTACCAAGGCAGTGTTAGTCGATAATAACACTATTGATGTTTATGCAAGACTTGATAGATATTTTAGTGGTGATATCTCTAATACTATTAAAGAAAATGGAGAATTTAAAATTACCGTAATAAGAGGAAATAATAATGAATATTTAGTAAAAGAAATTACTTTTCAAGATTCTGATGAAATAAAGATTATATATACTAATAATGAAAAAAGTAATAGGAATAATTATTACTTACTATATTTGATTCCAACAACAATTGTGTTATTCCTTATCTTATTATTCATTATTTTAAAAAATAAGAAATTTAGAAGTAAAGATATATAAAACTTTATAATGAGTTTCAGATAGTTTCAACCATTTTATGATGAGATAATTTATTATTTATGACTTTATATCCAGTCACAAAGATAGGAAAATCATTAATTTTATTTTTAGATTTTATGAAATCATAAATAGTACTTAATACTTCATATCCTTCAATAGTGTTTTCATTTAGTTTTAAAGCCTTTACTATTCCCTTAGCTCCTATTAATTGTCCAAATTTATAGTTACGTGATTCAGGATCAGAACAAGTTAAATAAATGTCACCAATAGATCCAACCTCAAGTATAGTATCCAAATTGCTCTTAAATAATTTTAAAAGTTTTGCTATTTCTTTTATTCCCATTGCAAGGAATGCCGATTTAGTATTATTTGTATACCCTAATCCATCAAGTATCCCTAATATTATAGCTAATGCATTTTTTAGGGCTGAACACAAACTAATACCTTTTCAATCAGAATTATATATAACCTTACAATAAGAATTATCAAATAGCTTTTTTATTTGATTAATAACTTTTTTATTGTTAGTGACAATATTCATATAAGTTGGTGCTTTAATAAAAACTTCTCTTGCAAAAGAAGGTCCTAATAATGAACAAATTGTGTTATTGGGAAAAATTTTTGTTAGTTTTTCAAAGTAAGTTTCATGACTATTTTTTACTAACCCTTTGATAGTATTTATAATTATAATGTCCTTTGTTACATAAGGTTTTATTGTTGATATTAATGCATTGAAATTTTTGCTAGGAACTGCCACTATTAAGTACTTAACATCAGTCATCAATTCACTGATATTTGATGAAATCTCTTGAGGTTTTTTTGGTAATTTTAGGTTGTTAAAAAAAGCTCTATTATAACCCTTTTTTAAATCACTTATTTGGTTTTTGTTTATTCCATACATTTTTACATACTGCTTGTTGTTTAATAAAACAGTAGCTAGTGCTGTACCTCATGAACCTGTACCAAGAATTAGTATTTTGTTATTTTTTTTCATTATTTCTTATTTTAGCATTTTTATCTTTTCAATAAAGAGTAATAGGAACATTTTTCAAACCAAATGAATCTCTTATTTTATTTTCAATATATCTACTAAATGAAAAATGTAATGAATTAACATTCGAACAAAAAATTGTAAAAGTTGGAATTTGGGATTCAACTTGAGTAATATAAGATATGTTAGTTCTAGCTCCTTTAAATAAAGGAGCTTGTTGTAACATTTGGGCTTTTGCAATAACATCATTTAAAAGTGAGGTAGAAATTTTAGTATTTGCTTCTTTTTTAATGTGTTTAATTGTGTTGAAAATATTATGAATTTTTTTATTTTCTTTTGCACTAATAAATAATATTGGTGCTCAAGATAAATGTTTAAATTTTTTTCTAATTATTTTTTTTATTTCATTAAGTGCTATATCACTATGATTAATTAAATCTATTTTGTTAACTACAATAATTGTAGGAATATTTCTTTTTGAGGCTATTCCACCAATAATTTCATCTTGTTCAGTAAACTCACTTGAACCATCCAGCAATAAAACTATTATTTCTGATCTTTCAATAGCTTTTTCAGCTCTTAAAACTGAATATTTTTCAATTCCTTGAATTTTACCTTTTCTTCTTATTCCAGCAGTATCAATAATTGTATATACTTGATTATTATATTTAAATTCAACATCAATGCTATCTCTAGTAGTTCCAGCAATTTCACTAACAATAACCCTTTCCTCATTTAGTATTTTATTCATTAATGAAGATTTACCTACATTTGGTCTTCCAATAATACAAAAAGTTATTCCTTTTCTACAATCATTATTATTTTTATTCATTGATTTTGTTATTTCATCTAAAAGATCACCAATCCCTATACCATGAGCTGAGGAAATTAAAATTGGTTCCCCAAATCCTAAAGTATAATATTTGGATAAGTTATTATCTTTAAAGGATTCAGCTTTGTTGCAAACTAGAATAATTTTTTTATTTTTTGCATTTTTCTTTAATAACTTTGAAATATAAATATCATCATTATCAATTCCATTTTTGTAACTTGTTAAAAATATAATGATATTTGCTTCTTTTATAGCAACTTCAACTTGATCATTAATATTTTTTTGAAAAGTTGCATTTTTTGTAGAAAATCCCCCAGTATCAATAATATGAAACTTTCTTGTCAATCATTCACCAGTTCCATATATTCTATCTCTAGTTACTCCTGGTTCATCATCTACAATTGATTTAGTATTATGTATAATTCGGTTAAACAATGTCGATTTACCAACATTAGGTTTTCCAACTATAGCAACAGTTTCCATTGATTAAAACTCTTCAAATAAGTACTTGTATAATATATCATTATATTTAGACTTCTTGTAGTAGAAACTAGATTTACTACAACATAAATCATAGAGTGGTTTGTTTTCAATATAAATATTTTTAATCATTCTTTTGTCACTTTCATTGAAAGTATCAAGAATCTCTTCAATATATTTAACAAAGCTACACATCATTGGTATTTGTTTTTTATCAATAAAAAATTCAATAGCTGCTAAGTTATTTAGTCTAATCTTGTAAACCTGATATCGTTTGAAAACCAAAGAAACAGCCGATTCAATTTCTTTATTTTTCATAAATAGAGGTCCATATTAATTTTAATGCAACAAATTTTTATTTTTCTACTATCTAAACTTCTTTTATATTTATATTTTTATTTATATATTAAAAATATAGTTTTTTTATTTCATTAAAGATAAACAAAAATTAGGATGAAAATTGATATTATTAACTCAAGAAAATGATAAAAAAATACACAATTTACTTATACTTAGAATAAATGAAAAATCTAAAAAAGATAATTTCTAATTGCATATTTGGTATTACCACTGTAGCTATGGTTAGTGGAAGTGTTGCTTATATTTATGGATGAAATAGTAATGAAAATAGTTCTTCTGTTAATTATCTTGATTCAAAAATTGATCTATCAGACACAGTTGGTGACATTGAACTACAAGTTGATCCAACACAAAGTTATGCGAATAATTTGTGAATTTTTCCTGAACCAACTAAAAAAGTTATTCCAATTACAAAATTATCTGTTGCATCAAATGCTGTAACATTCACTTCTTATATGGAGTATATGTATAGTACTAAAGATTGAGATAAAGTCATTGATTCTAGATCTCACAAGTTTGATATTGAATTCTATGATAAATCTTCATATCAAAATAATAGGGTAACTATAAGAGGTAAAACATTCCCATTAAAAACTATGGAAACATCAATAACATTTAATAATGATGGAACAATGAAATTAGATGCGCCATTATCAAATATTGATACTAGTTTCTACGATTTTCTATATAAAAAATATTCAAATGAATCATACGGCAGACTAATTGGAAAAAATTTTAAAACTCAAGTGAATAGTTATAGAATTCTTTCCACTGGTTTATGAAAAGATTCTTCTAATGATACTAATGGTAAAATCAATCAATCATTTGATGATAATCCCGCACTTATGCTTAATTATTTCGGCATTGCTAATGTGATAAATGATTATTCTAGAAACCCACAGTTAAGAGAAACTACCTTATCAATTTCTAAAACACCTTCTAATGATAATTATCTTACTAACATCAACTATAATGGTAATGTTGTAGGAATTGGAAATAATAAAAATTATTCAATCAATAACAACAATATGTATATAGTTAGATTCGCTAGAGATCAAGGTTTTGATTGATCTCAATATTCAATATTACTGTGAGATAAAAGATATGGATTTAAAAAAGGGATAGATTCTTCATCACTAAATTTTATAATTGAAAGTAATGGAAATGAATATTGAATTGGTAAAAGAAATTTAACTGATAGTTGACCAGTTTTAACTGGTAACAATAAATCATATGGACAAAAAAACAAAAAAATTACTAAAACTGGATATGAAATATTGAATTACATTTCTAATTATTCAGGTTCTGATGAAAATTTACGCAAATTTTTTAACTTTTCTTGAGCATACAGAACAAATCTTAGTTCAGTTTGAGGGTCACAATTTTTTAATGCAAATATACCTGTTTTTTATAATCCAGAAAAAAAAGAATGAAACATAATGTTTAGCGATTTTAGTAGAAATAATGGTAATAAAAATAACATTGTTTTTGAAAAAAATATTGATACATCAGACCTTATAGCATCTGATTACATAAGAGGAATTACGCAAGGCAAATATAGAAATTCTCTAACAATGAAATGAAATGGAAAAGAAATCGGAGCAATTCCTAGTGCTTGATGAAAATATGTACCAAGATATACATTGAGATCTGATGATTTAAATGGTAAATTATACATTGATGTTAATTTCCCATTTACAAATGGAAGTACTGCTCGAGAATCAACTCCTCCATACGGTAATAGTAATCGCGATAATACTAAATACTACTATACTTTTAATGATTTTACTAATAAAAAATTGACTTTTGAAATATCTGGATTTGATATGCCTGCTACATCTTTTAATTACATTGATTATCTAGAAAATGACTTAATGTCATTAAAATTGTTAGGTTCCAATATAACAAATATTAGCAAGGAATTAATTGATGAGTTTGTTGAAAATAAATTTGGCAATGGTAAAAATTATGTTGAATATTATTCTTATCTACATTTAACAAGGAATGATTATACAGTTAGTTATACAGAAAACGACCTGAGAGCAGGTACTCAAAAATTAAAAATAAAATTAAGAAAATATGTAAGAGATAATTTTCTTTTTGAAAATGATGATAATGGTCCCGAAAAAGAATATACTATTTCAAATTTTTATCGAATTAATGGAAGAACATCATTAAATATGTCTGCTATTAAAGTTCCATCTAATTGATCTAACTTAACTGCCAATGTTGATTCAGTAGATTTAAATGAGATAAAGAATTTCATAATTGATAAGCAAAAACAAGGTGTTATTAATACAATAAATTCAAATTATGAAGATAAAAGTCAAGAAATATTTGCTAATCTTGGAAATATATTAGAATATCATCCTGAATATCTAGAAATACTTGATGATACAGGTGATACTGTTAATGGTGTCAAATATATTCGTTATCGATTAAATCATACATACAACACAGATAATGATAATTCTAATATTACAGATGATAGCATAGAAGGCACAATTACATTATATGGATTCAAAAATACAAGTAATAGTATTGTTTATTCATATAACACATCAGCTATTTATGCAGATGATAATGGGGTAATAGGATCAACTGATGGTAAAATTACTCTTACTAATAATGGAGGTAAATTTGGAGAAAATTTAATATCCATTACAAATGATTATTTAATTCTTTCACAGCAATATTTACATTATTTGGATAGAAGAGTCGCATTGGTTTATGATCAAAATAGACCAACTAAAATTATTTTACAAATATACAATGGTTTAAAATTAGAAAGAGAGCATGTATTAGATTCTCCAAGTGAAAAAGTATTAATGTGGACTATTGGACAAAGGCGAGGATTTAATGTAGATATATCTAAAAATATAGATGTTTTAGGTGGGAAAATTTACGATGAAAGTGGAATGGAAATTAATACTAATAATTTTTCAATTTACTTTAGTGATGAAGGAAATTATCAAGAATATACATATTCATTTACAGCAAAACAAAATATTTACATATCAATTCCTTATTCTTCTGATTTAGTATTTAACCGTTTATTAAGTTTTGCTGATTCTTCCAACTCAGGTATAACTGTTAATTCAATGCTTTTATATAATCAAGGAGGGTTTGATTTTAAGAATAATGATTTAGATTCATCATTAAAATCAAAACAAATATCATTAATTAACTTTAATAATTTAGATGCAAATATTGAACCACTAAATATAAATCTTGATAATGAGTATATTTATACAGCTAGCGGCTATGTTGATGTCATCGACGGAACGCCTATATATTCAATTTCTTATATATCAGTAGATAAGAATTTTACGACTTGATATCGACAATATATTTTAAATATGAATACACTTAGTGAAATTGATAAAAATTCATTTAACATTACTTCAATAATAAATTTCAAATCAAATGATACAGCCAATACTTATACACCATATTGCTATGAAGCCTTTTATTTTCAATTTAGCCAATTTTCTACTGGTTATAACAAATTGAGCAAAGAACAATCAGCAATTGTTTTATTGATGGAACCAAGTAATTATTATGATCACTTATATGGTAGAAAAGCAAAAATAGTGAGGATTAATACAAGCAATTCTGAAATAAATGAATTGAATGTTGATTTTAATGACATTAATTTCAATGATGGTTTTCTTGTTAATCAACAAACTGGTTTTAGTAATATATCTTTTAGTTCTGATGCAAATAGATTATTCTTTAATACATATATCAACAATCAAAATCAATTAGTTTCTATTGATCTAAAGAAATTGCGTGAAACAAGAAATATCAATAGTATAACAGCAGATTATATGAGTGTTCTTATAGACACACAGTATGAAAACAACAATTATGAAGAAACAAACTGTTGAGCATATTCCTTAAATAATAAACCTCAAATAACCTATCTTGGATATTCAAGCAATATATATGATGGTTCAACTTCAAGTATAGAGCAAATTAAGACTACATATACTTTAAGTGAATTGATTGGCGCAAATAAAACACTTGATTTAATGAATATTGATGAAAATTATCTAATTCAAAATATTTTTACAAGCAATAATTATAATAAGTTTTTTAATAAGAAAAATTATGAAGATAGCACTATGGAGATTGGTCAAATTTATAAAAACTATAGTGGAGGAACATTATTAGTTGAAATAATTTTGACATCATCAATTAATGGTCTTTTTGAGGATAATTTCAAACAGTCTTTTGTTTTTCTTATTACTGGATTTACTAAAAGTAGTAAGTCAACAAGTATAAAATTGTCCAATGAAGGTAGTCAATATTTTAATAGTCTTTCGCCATTACAATATGAGGAACAAATGAAATATCTAATAAATAATCCAAATCTATTAGATCAATATTTTGTTTTGGAAAATCATCCAACTCAAAATCAAATTTCTAAAGCACTAGATCAAAATAATCCATATTTGACAAACATCACTTTTGATAATGAAAGAAAAGTTGCTTATTTAGTTTTCAATGTAAAAGATGCATATATTCAAATGAGTGATCAATCAATTTCCTTTGTTAATTTAGCTTCATCAATAGTTGAAATACCTTATTCTATTGTTACCACTAATATGAATTTTACTTATTCAGAAATATATAATACAACTGCTAATGTTACTCCATATTTATTCCGTCAAAATCTAATTGATAAACCAAATGGTTCAGAAGTTACTAAATTAAAGGAATCAATTATTAATAAAGTGGGAATTGATGATTTAACTACAAATGATATAATTTTGTCTAATTCAATTACTGTTGATAATGCAAATGGTGAAATATCATTATCAATCCAAATTCCATATTTAATTATGTATGACAATCAATTTAGCAATATTAATGTGTCGATAACAGAGTTACTAAAGGTTAATATCACTTCAGCATCAAAAAAAGCATTTTATCCTATAGATGTGAAACCATCAATGTTGCAAGATTGATTT
>CASGBP010000060.1 GCA_949299825.1 uncultured Mycoplasmataceae bacterium | reverse complement strand
GAAAATATTTAAATGTTGAACCAAAAGTTTTAATTGATTCAAATAATCATGATAGATTAATTTTGGTGAATAGGTTGTAACATAAGGATATGTATGATTAAAGTAGGAGAAACAGATATTGAATTAATTTTTAAATTATTAAAACAAGGTTGTGCCTTGATAATAAAAACTGATACTGTTTGAGGGTTAGTTTCTTTAAATCCACAACTTTTATATGATATGAAAAAAAGGCCATTACATAAACCACTAGTTAGATTAGTATCTTCTACAGCTACTATGCATCATATGGAAGATATTCATGCTAAGTTTATTAAGAAATTTTGACCAGGCCCAATTACAGTTATTAAGGATGGGATTTCATATCGTATGCCTCATAATGTTACATTGTTAAGAATAATAAAAGCAGTAAATAATCAAAGACCTTTATTTTGTACTAGTGCTAATATTAGTGGTGGAGATCCTATAACAACTTATGAAGAGGCTTGTCAAATTTTTTGTGAATGAGGAGATAATTGTGTTTATGTAGTTCCTAAGGATGATGAATGTTATGGGGAGAGCTCAACTGTTGTTGATATTGATAAATGGAAAATATTAAGACCTGGAATAGGAGTAAGAGATGTAACCTTATGAATTTATAAGTACATTATCTTGCCATATAAAAAAGGTCTTGAACAAGATGTTCCTTTTACTATTTCTGAAAATGGTGAAGGAGATTGGACTTATGATACTAGAAATTTGTTGTTAGTAGATTATGAAAAACAAAAACAAATTTCTTTAGAGTGAACTAACAAAAAAAGGAAGCATTCAATCTTTTCAAATCTAATTTTTGATGACACTATAACTAAATCTATTGATAACACATTACTTGATCAATTACAAAATGATTCATTAAAAAAGAAGAAAAAGAAAAAAAGAAAATATTATGATGGTGTAAATGATGAACAATAGTGAAATTAGACGTTTTGTAATTGCTAACGATCATTCAGGTGTAAGATTAAAAGAAAAAATAATTGATTATTTATCAAATAAATATCAAATTATTGATTTAGGAACTAATGATGAAGAAGTTCCTGTTGACTATAGTAGTTTTGCAATAAAGTCTGTTCAAATGTCACAAGAACTTAATTGTGAATGCATTTTAATTTGTGGTACTGGTATAGGTGTTACAATCGCTGCAAATAAAATAGTAGGAGTAAGAGCTGCTAATTTATATAATTCTAGAGTAGCAAGATTAGCAAAAGAACATAATAATGCTAATGTCATTTGTTTTGGTGCAAGAGAGTTTAAATTTGATGAAGTAAAGAAAATGCTTAATGCATTTATTAAGGCAAAATTTCAAGGTGATAGACACCAAAAAAGAATTGATATTATTTCAATTTATGAAAATTCAAGTAAAAGTTCAAAAAAGAAGTAAAGTCTATTATTTGTTATATTAAGGTTTATTACACTAAACTATATATATGTTATAAAATAAATAAATGTATGAATGTTGATGTTAAATGATTAGATATTGATAGTGATCCTATATTTAATGATTTACTAGTTGAATCGTTAAATAATATTAAGAAAAAAGAATATATAGAATCAATTAGTGCAATTATTTCTAAACGAGCTAATTCACGTCATATTATTGACTTAAAGATTAAAACTACTAATCCAGATGAATATTTATATACATCTGGAAATGCTTTTAACTTAGATTATAGTTTAGCTAATTTAGAAACTAATCTAAAAAAAGTAATGAAAGAATATAACCCTAACGAATATGAAAGAAAACAAAAGTTGAAAGAAGAAATGCTTCGTCAACAAGAACTTAATCGCAAAATTAAAGAAGAAAAAATTAAGAAAGAGTTAATGTCTAAAGAGGAATATAAAAAAAGAAAGGCAAAGGAAGCTGAGCAAGCTAGATTAAAAAAAGCCGAAGAAAGAAATGCTCAAATTCTTAAAAAATTAGAACAAAAACGTAAATTAGAGGAAGAGCAAGAAAAAGCAATATTGCAAGAATTAGAAGAACACAAGAAGAAACTAGAAGAAGAAATTAAAGAAGAGGCTTTAAAAAGGGCAAAAATTGTTGAAGAGTTATCTAATAGTAATCAAGAAATAGAAAAAGATCTTAAGGAAGATGAAAAGGTTAAATCAGAAATAAAAGAAT
Organism: uncultured Mycoplasmataceae bacterium; assembly: GCA_949299825.1. Taxonomy (GTDB): domain Bacteria; phylum Bacillota_I; class Bacilli_A; order Mycoplasmatales; family Mycoplasmoidaceae; genus Mycoplasma_L. The sequence goes on along the minus strand of CASGBP010000060.1, from coordinate 1,710 downwards.
CAAAGGATAAATTACGTGATTTATGAGCCGAAGAAAATGAAGCTTTAGTAATAGTTGATCAAATAAAAGAATGATCTAAAAAAGAGTTTTCAAGTAAATATTATAAAATTAATGAACCATTTGAATTAATTCCTGGTAGACCAATTTATCATGATGGTTTAGAGAATTATTTTATTGTGGGAGAATCAGGAGAGTGAGAACCATTTAATGAAATAAATCAAGAATTTGAAGTTTTTAAACATAATAAATTACAACAGTTGGAAGAAAAATTAATAATAGCTAGAGCTAAAAGAAAACATCACATTACTGATTTAGTTGATGAAGGTGAAATTGCTGAAAGATTAAAGGAATCAAAACAAATTTTAAAACAAAAGGAACTTGAACAAAAGAAGGAACTACAAGAATTAAAAAAAGATCAAAAATTAATTTCTGAACTTGCAAAAAATGAAATGAAAATGAAGGCAAGTGATGTTATTGAAGATATTGATGTAGTAGAAACTCATTTAGCTAATGAACCTTTTGAAGTTCGTCCAGGAATTTTTGCATACCATGATGGTGAAGGAAATTATTTCTATCAAAATCCTACAACACAAGAATGGGTTCCTACTACAAAATCATATATTTATTATGATAATTCAATTCTTAATTTAAAGTTAGTTGAAGAACATCCAGCAAATGAAACATTTCAAAATGTTAAGGGAATTTATTTTTATCATGATGGCAATGGAAAATACTTTAAAAATATTGATGATCAATGGGTACCATCAACTTATGAGGAATGTTATCCTAAAAGGTCAAAATTAATTAAGAAACGAAGGAAGGAGAAATTTGATGATTCATCTAATACATCATATGCTGATGTAGTACAAAAAGCTAATATGAAAATTGAGGAAATTAAAAATCAAAATATCGAAGGGAATAGTTTTTCCTCAAATGATGTTACATCTAGCATTGATGTTAGTAATGATAGTAACCAAACTAGTGACAGTACAACTTATTCACAGCAATCAACACAATGACAAGATGAATCAACTGGTGTTTGATGATATATGGATGAACAAGGTAATTATTTTTATGCTGATGAAACTGGTAATTGAGTACCTTATTCAGGTTAATGAATCATTATTAAAATTTGATTTATTTTTGTAAAATTAGATAATGAGATTTAATAAAGAAAACCTTAATAATTTGAGAAATCGAATAAAAATTTCAGATGTAATTAGCAATTTTCTTGAACTAAAAAAGAAAGGTCAAAATTATTTGTGTTTATGTCCTTTTCATGATGATAAACATGCATCATTAACCATTAATGATAATAAAAATATTTTTAAATGTTTTTCATGTGGTGTTTCAGGTGATGCTTTTAGTTTTGTTGCTAAATTTAAGAATATTAATTATTATGAAGCAGCTTTAGTTAGTGCTAAATTGGTAGGTATAGACGATAAAACTATTGATGGATTAGTTAAGTTTAATGATGAACAAGCTAGATATTTAAATTTTTATAATATTAATAATCAAACTAATATTTTTTTTAAGAAATTCATGAATTCTACAGAGGGTGAAAAGGCTAAGCAATATTTATTAGGAAGATCATTTACTGTAGATGAAATTAAACAATTTGAAATTGGTTGAGCTCCTAATAACAATATTATATTTGATCTTTTAACCAACAAGGACAACATTTCATCTGGAAAAATTACCTATAACTAT
>CASGBP010000059.1 GCA_949299825.1 uncultured Mycoplasmataceae bacterium | reverse complement strand
TCGATAATGACAAGAATGAGGGAAAATTATTATTCATAGCTTTCATTGATGAGTTATCAAACTTTATGACTGCTTTTATTGATGTTTTTGATGGTGAAGACATACAGGAAATTGTTGAAAACATTAATAATTCATTAAAGAGTTTCTTCTTAATTGATTATCCAATTCTTAAAATAAAAGTTGAGAGAACTACTACTATCAACGAAAATAATTTTGAAATGTTATCAACCTTTATTGATTGATCAAATTTTCTTGTCAATAAGTTTGATATTTGTTTAATTGATGAAGATGATCAAGATGAATATATTACAAATTTATTTATGCAAATTTATAAGAAATTACTTAAATTGGATAAGAACTACCATATAGGTAAAAATAATAAATTATTAATGAAATTAAGTAATGAGAATGATCATTATTTGTTTGCTGATCAATACAATGTTTTTATTATGAATAATATATTAAGTAAACAAGTATATAATTTTAATAATCAACAAGTAATAGTAAAAGCTGGAATTAATGGTGATTCAAAAATGAGAATGTCTAGAAAAGACATTTTATATAAAATTGTAAGAAAGATTAATTTAGCAGATGATAAGGTATTTGGTGATTTTGAATTAGCTATTAATATTTTTGATAATAAGTTAGGATTTTATGCAGTTGAAAAACATTCAAAGTTTTGATTTACCTATGCTAATGAATTCAATAAAAATATTACTATGTATGACATCACAATTGCTTTTAATTTATTTTTTGAATTCATTGCTAGAAATAATTTGCCAATTGATAGTATCCAATTAGTTAGAACAAATGCTTTTGATATGTTTGATATGTTTAAGGATAAGAAATTTAATGAATATCTAAAAAAACACATTAATTTTGAAAACATTACTGAGGTATCAAATGATTATGATGATTTAATTTTAAGTCAAGAGACTATGGGAGTTATTAATGATTTGTTATTAACTAATCTAATTAAAATTGGTCAATATAGTCAAGTAGCAAATGACTTAGATCATGAATATTATGATATCTCTGGTAATTTTATTAGATGTTCACCAAGACAATACATTAAAAAGTATTTAAAACGAGATATTATTAATTAAGTCTTTTTTAGATTTTTTTCATCATCATCTTCATATTCATCAATTTTCTTGTTAATTGATTGTATTTTGTTAAAAATATACTTTCCTGTTTTTTCAATATATCCATTTAATCAAAAAATGTAAATAACTGTTGTAGTAATTGAAAAAATCACAAAAAGGATGGTAGGAATTAATCACATTAAAAAACCTGCATTATATAAGTCTTTAAGTATATATGCATTTTTTAAAAATTGTTGATAATCAGTTAATGAGTCTTTACTAATTATTAAGTAAACTGCGTTATTATATTCATTTCAACTACCAAATTTGTTAGTGATAGCTCAAAATCCATTGTTGTTTAACTCTGGAGTACCATCAGGAGTCATAAAGAAACCAATTCCACCTAACAAAAATAAACCAAAACCAATTACAAAACAAATTGCACAACCAAAAAGAAAAATAAATAAGAAAACGTCTCATCATGAAAAGACTTTTTTTGACATTTCAATTGCTCTTAATCGTGCATATTCTTTCTCAATAGATTCATTAACAATGCTATTATTTATGTTATCCATAATGATTATTATTTTAATATAATTATTTTGTTTTATGTTTGATTTAAAAAAAATAGTTAAAAGAAATGAAAATTTCGCTGATTGATATACTAGTATCATTCACAATGCTCAAATGTGTGTTTATGGTCAAATTAAAGGGACTATAATTTTTCAACCCAATGCTTGATTTATTTGAGATTCAATTAGAAAAATAATTGATAATGAATTTGCTAAAATTGGTGTTTTAAATTTAGCTATGCCTACTTTAATATCCCAAAATGAGTTTGCAAAAGAAAAGAAACATCTTGAAGGTTTTGCTCCTGAATGTTTTACTGTAACTAAAATTGGTAATAAGGAATTGGATGATCATTACTTTATTAGACCAACAAGTGAAATTATATTTTGTAATTATTTTAGTTATGTGGTTTCAAGCTATAAAAATCTACCACTTAAGGTTAATCAATGATGTTCAGTTATGAGAGCAGAAAAAACCACTAGACCATTTTTGAGAAATAGTGAATTTCATTGACAAGAATTACATGCAGTTTTTGAAAATAAAATAGAAGCAACTAAATTCACTAAAAAAGTATTAGATATATATGAAAAACTAATGGTTAAATTTTTATGTATACCAGTTATTAAAGGTGAAAAAACAGTTGGAGAGCGTTTTGCTGGGGCTAATAACACTTATACACTAGAAGGACTAATGCAGGATGGACAAATGCTACAATGTGGCACAAGTCACTTTTTAGGTCAAAATTTTTCTAAAATTTTTAATATTAAATACCAGAATAAGGAAAATAAATTTGATTATGTATATCAAATGTCAGCTGGAATATCTACTAGATTACTTGGGGCTATAATAATGGTTCATGCAGACGATAGTGGCTTAGTGTTACCTCCTGATATTGCACCAAAACAAATAGTTATCAATCTTGTAGGACATGACAAAGAACCACAAATTTTAAAAATTGCTAATGATGTTAAAAAACAATTAAGAAAATTTAGAGTTTTTATTAATGACTCAAATCATGGCTTAGGATATAAATTATCCGATGGAGAAGTTAATGGAATACCAATACAAATTATTATAGGTAAAGAAACTTTAAGTAGTAACACAATAACATATATAAGAAGAGATGAACAGATTAAGAAAACTATCGATTTAAAAGATTTGGTTGAAGTTATTAAAAAGGAAATTGATATTTATAAAAATAATTTATTTAATCGCGCTAATAAGCAACTTAATGAATCAATTGTAGAAGTTGATAATATTGATGATTTAAAAAAGGTAGTTGATAAGAAACAAATAGCTAAAGTATACTGGGCAGGGAATGAACAAGATGAGGCAAAAATTAAAGAGTTAACTGGTGCTACTGCTCGTTGTATAATTGACAAAAAAGCAAAGGAATCTATTTGTTTTTTTACAAAGAAAAAAACTAAACAAATTGTTATATTTGGAAGAGCTTATTAATGAAAGGCAAGATTATTACTTTTTTTTCAATTAAAGGAGGTGTTGGGAAAACCACATCTTGTGCTAACATAGCTGCTGCTCTAGGTAAAATGAAAGTTCAAACATTGTTAATTGATATGGATCCAATTGGTAGTTTATCAACTAATTTTATTAGTGCTGAAAGTAATAATAAAAACATAATTGATAAAGTAAATGATATCAATGTTCTTTTAAAAAAGAAGATATCAAACAATGTTGATTTAATTTCTTCATCATTGGATTTGAGTTTTAAATTTATTAATTCTAATATAGCAGAATATGAGCACAATTTTACTAAGAATATCAATGAATTAAGAAAAAAATATGATCTTATTCTAATTGATGTTTCCTCTAATTGGAATTCATTAAATAAAATGGTATTATCTAATACTGATTCTGTTCTTTTACCTATTATTTGTACTCCATATGCAATTGATGCAATTTCAAAATCATTAATTATTATTCGGAATGTACAAATCAATTTTAATCCGAGATTGAAAATTGAAGGTGCATTTATAAATATGTTCGATAAAAGAAAGACTGATTCAGTATCCCTTTTAAGTGAAGCTACCAAAATTTTTCAAAATGATTTATATGATACAATAATTCCAAATGATAGCACTATAACCAAATTACAGAAAGATAACAAAATTGTGGTTAATTCATCATCATGATCACCATCAGCAATTAAATTTAGTGAATTAGCAAAAGAAATATACAAAAAAATGAAAGTGAGTCAATAATGTCTAGCGATTTTTTAAATGAACTAAAATGAAGAGGAATTTTAAATAATGTTACAAATGAAGAAAAATTAATTAAAGCAATCAAAAATAATAAAGCTGCTTATATTGGATTTGATCCAACAGCTAAATCTTTGCATTTAGGTAATTATGTAATGATTATGTTGTTGAGAAGATTTCAACAATTTGGAATTAAATCTTATGCACTTATTGGAGGTGCAACTGGTCAAATTGGTGATCCATCAGGAAAATCTAGTGAAAGAAATTTATTAGATTTAGAAAAGGTAAATGAAAACAAAAAGCACATTATTAAACAATTAAAAGAATATGGAAAAGTAGAAGAAGTACTTGATAATTATGATAATTTTAAAGAAATGAATGTATTAGATTTCTTAAGAGAGGTAGGAAAGTTAATTAATGTAAATTATATGTTAGAAAAAGACATTATTAAAACAAGACTAGAAGTTGGTATTTCCTATACAGAATTTACGTATATGTTGATACAAGGATATGATTTTTTAAAATATTATCAAACTAAAAATGTTGCTATTCAAGCAGGTGGTAGTGATCAATGAGGCAATATTACAACTGGATGTGAAATGATAAGAAAAGTTGTAGGTGATGATAATCTTGCCTGTGGCATTACTATTAATCTTTTATTAAAGTCAGATGGTACAAAGTTTGGTAAATCAGAAAAAGGAGCAATCTTTTTAGATAAGAATTTAACTTCGCCTTATGAAATGTATCAATTTCTAATAAATCAAGAAGATAAAGATGTAATTAATTTATTGAAATTTTTAACTTTATTAACTGAACAAGAAATTAATAATTTAGAAGAAGATTTAAAACAAAATCCAAGAGAGCGAAAAGCTCAAAAAGTTTTAGCTGAATTAATTTTAACTGATATTCATGGTAAATCAGCCTTTGAACAATCGTTAAAAATTTCAAAATCGTTATTTAGTGATGATTTTAATTCCTTATCAAACGATGATTGAAAACAAGTATATAATACCATTCCCAATTTTGAACTAGAGGCTAATTCATATAGTTTAGTTGAATTATTAGTAAAAAGTTCAATTGCTCCTTCTAATCGGGAAGCAAGACAATTAATTAGTGCAGGGTCAATTATGGTTAATGGAATTAAAATTAATGATGAAACAAAAACCTTCTCAAACAATGATGTTATTAGTGGGAATTTTACAATTATAAAAAAGGGAAAAAGAAATTATTTCATAATTCAATGAATTTAGTTATAAGTGTTTTTAATTAGTTGTGAATATTTTAATTTCTTTAACATAATATAAGCTACTATTGAAATAAAAATTAATAAAGATATTAATATTGCTATTCCAATTACTCAAATTAATCAATTTAAACTTGT
>CASGBP010000058.1 GCA_949299825.1 uncultured Mycoplasmataceae bacterium | reverse complement strand
TTTTCATAATTTAACCTATTTTTACTATTAATTATAAGAATCTAAATAATATTGGGTAAATAAATGTTAAAAACAAAGTTAAAATATATATATTTTAATATTAATGATATAATAAAGGGGCAGTATTTTCTTACTGCTTCAACCACTCTTGGTGGGTAAAAAATAACATATGTTATACCTGATCAAGGTGAGTCTAAGTATTTTGGAGGATTTATGTTTGCGATTTTTGAAACAGGAGGAAAGCAATACAAGGTTCAACAGGGTGAAAATATTTATGTTGAAAAACTTGAGCAAAAACCTGGTGAGTTAATTACTTTTAAAGATGTTTTAATGGTTGATTCTAAAGTTGGTACTCCTTTTGTATCTGGTGCATTAGTTATTGCAAAAGTAGTAAAACATGGCAAAGGTAAAAAAATTAGAATAATAAAGTTTAAATCAAAAAAGCATCATATGAAGAGACAAGGTCATAGACAACCTTACACTCAATTGATTATTGAATCAATAAAAGCATAAAATGATAAAAATTGAGTTTTGAGATAACGCGATAAAAGTAACTGGACATGCTAATGCTGATTCTAGTGGAAATGATATATATTGTGCAGGGGTAAGTGCAATTGTTAATGGTGCAATAAATTGATTTGATACTAATGAAGTTTTTTATGAGATTGATGACGGTTTATTTTATCTTAAGATTAAAAATAAAAATCTCAATAATAACAAATTTAAGTTAGAATTATTAAAGGTTCAGTTGTGGGCTTTAAATCATAAAAAATACAAAAAATATTTGAAGTTCATAGTTCATAATAAGGAGGAGTAAAATGATTAGTTATAAAAATATTAAATTTAGAACAAATTTACAATTGTTTGCATCAAAGAAGGGAGTTGGTTCTACTAAGAATGGTAGAGATTCAAATCCTAAGTTTTTGGGTGCAAAAATAGCTGATGGTCAAACAGCTCTTCCTGGTCAAATTATATATAGACAAAGAGGAAATAGAATTTATCCTGGTAAGAATGTTGGACAAGGTAAGGACTATACATTATTTGCTAAATTAGAAGGAATTGTAAAATATAAAAAATTTGCTGACAATAAAACAATGGTTTCAATTGTTCCTAAATAATATTTGTAGTTTTTTTGTTAAAATTTGGTTATGGGAACGTTAATGATAATTTTAACAATTTTTGTTATGCTTGGAATTGTTGTGTACAAGCCATTATCTTTGTATTGATTTCCTTATCATCAATGATATATAAGATTCCAAGATTTTACGAAAAAAACTAATTTTCTTAAGATAACAAGAATAGGTTTTTGTTTATTATTCATTTTTTTATATTGTTTTCTTAGATTAACTCCAGCAGTTGAAAATATTCTAAATTATGATCTATTTAATGCCCAAATAAGTGAGTTTCGTTCCGCTTCTATTTCAATAGCCTTAATGTTGGATATATGTTCTTTTGTTGGTATATTAATGCCAATTTTATGTATTGTTGATTGAAAACATAAATATTTATTAAAACCTTTATCAGTTATTTCGGTACTAGGTGGAGCATGTACTATTTTTTTCACTATTAGCGAATTATATACATACTGAGATTGTTATGGTTTCTTTTTTGGTTCAAAAGTAGTTGGAGGAATCACAAATGATGAACCATTAATGTTTTTAATGCACCTTTGAATGGTTATTATAGGCTTAGTTGTTATGACAAACACAACTAAGTTCAAATTAAAAGATGCTGCTATTCTATTGCTATTTTTTGTCCTATATTTGTGTTATATCAGTGGAATAGCATATGGTTATAGTATTCTTTCACATGTAAGTGCTATTGTTAGAGGTGATGTTGTTGTATTGGATGAAAAGTATTATATATTTAATGACATTATTAAAACCCCTCATCCAACCTATCAAATAACTAGTGATATATCAGGAATTCAAAATTGAAGAATTCTTTGTTCTATTACATGAATTATGATTGTTATTTTATCATTGTTAATTATGGGTATTAAGAATAGTTGTCATTGAATTAATGATACGTTTTTTAATCAATCAATTTTTGTTCCAGCACCAATTGGTAATTAACTATTGAAATTTTATAATTTTCAATTATAATCAACATTTGCATGAAATTAAAATATTCTAAAAATTTAGGCTATAAAAACATTAATTTATCAAAGAATACAATTATTAATTCAATTGCTAGCATTTTATTAGCTGTTACCATAATTATTTTTGAATTTGTTAGAACAAGTCTAACATCATATGTTTTTGGAGTTGCCTCATTAGGTTTTTTAACCATTGTATTAGGAATCTTACCTTATTTAACTACTAGTCATAGCGGTTTAAACTCGGTTAGTACTTTTAATTTAATAGAACCATTAAAAAAACAAACAAATAAACAACTGACAAATTATGATGAAATAAATCAAAAAATTGCTAATTTAAAGCCTCAATATTATGTATTTGGATCGGTTTATACAATAATAACCATAATTATTGCTTTTGTTTTTCCATTCATTTTTAATAACCAAGGTACATTATCTTCTAATGAGAATAATTTTGAGTGATATGAATCAACCTTGTTTATTTTGTCAAATTGTGTTGAATTATGAGCTACTTATTTCATTGTTCCTATTAGCATTATTTTGTTATTTATTCACAATAAATCATACATTTATAGTTGGTTAAATATCCTATTTACTTTTCTAGTTAATATAGTTATTATTGTTTTTTTTATATGCATTAAATTCAATCTACTAAATATTAGTTTTATCTGAATGAATGTATTAATTTTTTGCCTGCTAGGTCTAAAAATAGTAGTGTTAATGTTTTCATTGATTTATTTTAGGAAAAATTATTTTCCTTGATATAAGAGAATTAGACCTAACAGTTGAAAAGTAAGTAAGAATAATATTAAAATGGTATTAAGTCAATACCTAAGACAATTTGGAAGTGATCTTTTTTCTATTGCCTTTACTATTTATGCAGCTATTTCAATTAGAGAAAATAATGTAAGTTTCTTTCATGGTAATCATGGGGGAGGTTCTATATCTAGTGACTTTGAGGCTAGTGCAATATTTTCAGTTTATTTATTATTAATTTCATCTGCTACTGAAATTGTTCATTCAATTATCGATGCTGCCATTCCTTCAGTGGCTGAACACATGATAAATAATAATAAGAGGATTAATAAACACTTTTTTCATAGATATCAATTATTAACAACTTATATAACCTGTTATGCTATTACCACTTTCTTATTTACTATTTGTTTTTCTAATAGTTTATTTTTAGAAACTGATCATGGTTCAATAGATCATCACCATATTGATTTTAATTGAATACTATCCATTGGACTTTGTATCCCTATTTTTATTGAATCAATTACTTCTTCATATGATCATTTGTTGCCGATTTTTGGTAACTTTAATGAAATCTTAAAAATTAATTTTGTTAGAGCTATTATAAATACATTAGTCTTAGTAATTTTTGCAACTAGTATTTGTTTTAGTCAACCAGGTTTTGAAACTGATGGATTGTATATTTCAATGATAATCTCATGATCGATATCAGCCTTAGTGACTTTTCTTTGATCTAGATCAATTATTAATAAATACATTATAACTAGTGATGATTGTATCAACTTAGGACTTAGAACTTTCTTAACTTATTTATACATTTTTATTCCTTATGTTTGCTTAATTCCAATTTTTATAATATATAGTCATCAAATAAATGAATCATTAGAAATTTTAGAACCATATGTTAGAGTAATAATCATTGTTGTTATTTCACTTATTAATTTTGTACTTTGCTTTTTTAATTTGTATATTTTTAGAAAACAAGATGTTAATTACTATATTGATTCACTAAGAATTAGAAGAAAAGAAATTAAATTTATTTAATAATTAGTATTTATCTAGAATAGGTATTGTTAAGTTATTTAATATAACTAGATTATTAAATAATATTTTCAAACTTTTATTAATCTTTAATATTAAAAATTAGGTTGATTAGTTGGTGTATGAATAAATTTTTATTTTGAATTTTAACTTATAACTAATGAATAATTTAGTATTCATAATATGTAATTAAATCATTTAATTTATTTTTTATATATAATTAGCATATGGATTTTTTAAAAAATTGTCTTTGAGGAATAGGTTGTGTCTTTGTTTTTATTTGGTTTCTTGTGATGTGATTTTCTACCTCTTCAAAGTCTAGAAAATATCAAAAGAACCCCGAGGATTTTTTGGAAAATGAAAAATATGACACAGTTTATAATCTTGCTAAACCAGTAAAATATTTTTTAAGAATCAAAACAGCTGATATATTTAAGGATTTAAAAATTTCTAAAAATAATCAGTTAATTGTTGTTAATCATCATAGTTTTATTGATTCTTTTTTATTATTTATATTTTTATATGAACAATTAGGAACTAATTTTGTATTCGTTGCAAAAAAAGAATTAGAAGATAAGAAAATAGGTAGGGTACTTAAATTGATTGATTCTATTTTTATTGATCGAAATAATTTAAGACAAATGGTTAGTTCAATTAATGATCAAGTTAAAATCATGAAAGAAAGAAATAAGTCTATTGTGTTGTTTCCTGAAGGGACAAGAAATACAACCAAAAATTTATTGGAATTTAAATCAGGTGCTTTTGAATTAGCTTATAAAAATATTTGTCCTATTCAACCAATCATTTTTCTAAATACTGAAGATTATTGAGAAGATAGAAAACAAACAAAAATTAAAAGAGATATTGTAATGGAAGTCTTAGAACCTATTCAACCAAATAATTTTCTTCATATTGATCGTCAAATTTTTGCTAAAAATGTACAAAAGAAAATGCAAGATGCAATTAATAAGCATTTAAAGAATAATTAGAAGTTATTTATAAACTAGTTTATAAATAGGATATAATTAATTAAATGGTTATTATTTATATATGGTAAAGAATCAAGGTGCAGTAATTGATAAAAGAATTGAGAGAGTTTTAATTTCTGAAGAAGAGATACAAAGCGCTATTGTTGATGTTGCTAATTGAATAAATAAAAATTATCAGGATAAGGATTTAGTTTTAGTTACCATTTTAAAAGGCAGTATTCCATTTGTAGGATCATTAATTCCAAAAATAACAATTGATTTTAGTATTGATTACTTATGTGTTAGTTCTTTTAAGGGCGAAACATGTGCCCAAAGCTTACCAGAAATTGTGACTAATTTATCATCTAGTTTAGAAGGTAAGGATGTCTTGTTAGTCGAAGATATTGTTGATAGTGGCAGAACAATTAAGTTAGTAATGGAGGCTTTATCAAAACAAAACTGTAACTCTTGCAAATTAATTACTTTATTGGACAAACCGGGTGGTAGAGTAGTTGAGTTATTACCAGATTATTCATGTTTTAAAATTGATAACCTATTTGTAGTTGGTTTTGGTTTGGATTATAAAGAGAAAATGCGAAACTTGCCATATGTTGGGATACTAAAAAAAGAGTGTTATACTAAATAGGAGTTGTTTATTATGAAGAATTATTTAAAAAATTGAGCATATAAGAAATTTCTAGAAAATGAAGAAAAAGAAACAAATGAAGTTAAAACCAATGATATTAATACTTCTTCAGGTGCTGGGGTAGATAGAAAAATCCCAAAAAAGAAAAAGAAGGTTTTGCTATTTTGATTATTAATTATTGCTATTGTTGGTACAATTGTTGGTTTGATTATTTATTATAATGTTAGAGCAACTGAAATTTCAATTGGTAAAGTTACAAACATTGAGGTTAAAAGTGAAAGTGAAGTAACAGTTACTTCTGGTTCTACTTCATATACTATAAATACTGCTAGTAATGCAACATATGCATATCGTGTTTCAACTGATACCTATATAATTTATGCTGCTGTATATGGTCATAATCTTCCTTTAAGTTTAAAAGTACAAACCACACAAGTCACAGGTGATAATCCAAATCAAGCTAGTTTTGATTACTATGTACAAGGTTTACAATATTCAAGTAGTATTGCAAACAATGATGCCACTGGTAGTTTCAAAGCTTGATTAGCTACTTATACAAATGGAGGTTATTGATCTTTCCAACCTTCATCTTTTAATTGATTAGGTTTATTATCAATCATTATTCCTATTGCTATATTTTTAATTCTAATATTTTATTTTTCACGATTATCAAGAATGCAAGCTGGAGGACAAGAAGGTTTATTTGGTATTGGTAAATCAGGTGCTCAATTAGCAAAATCTAACGTTAAGTTTTCAGATGTTGCTGGAATTAAGGAAGAAAAGCAAGAATTAAATGAAATTGTTGATTATTTAAAAAGACCTCAAAAATATGCAGCAATGGGTGCAAGAACACCAAAAGGGGTAATTTTATATGGACCACCAGGTACAGGAAAAACTTTGTTAGCTAAGGCAGTTGCCGGTGAAGCAGGTGTATCTTTCTTACAAATTTCTGGTTCACAATTTGAAGACATGCTAGTTGGTGTGGGTGCTAAGAGAGTTCGTGATTTATTTCAAAAGGCTAGAAAATCTGCTCCAGCCATTATTTTTATTGATGAAATTGATTCAGTAGCCTCAAAAAGAGGAAAAAATGAATTTGGTGGAGGATTAGCTGATCAAACTATTAATCAATTATTAGCAGAAATGGATGGATTTAATACTTCAACTGGAATTGTAGTTATTGCTGCAACAAATAGATTAGATGTTTTAGATGAAGCAATTTTAAGACCAGGACGATTTGATAGACATATTCAAGTTAATTTACCTGACATTAAAGAAAGAGAAGAAATCTTAAAAATCCATGCAAGAAACAAAAATATTTCTCAAAAGGTTTCATTGTATGATATTGCTAGAAGAACCCCAGGTTTTTCAGGTGCACAATTAGAAAATGTGTTAAATGAAGCAACCTTATTAGCAGTAAGAGAGGATAAGACAACAATTGGAATTGAAGAAATTGATGAAGCAATTGATAGAGTAATTGGTGGACCAGCAAAAAAATCAAAAGTTATTTCTGCTGAAGAGAGAAAATTAGTAGCTTATCATGAGGCAGGACATGCCTTAGTTGGTTTATATAGTCCAGGTAGTGAAGTTGTACAAAAAATTACAATTATCCCTCGAGGACAAGCGGCTGGATATACAATGCAAACTCCTGAAGATATTGAAAAAAATATTCAATCTAAGGAAGATTTATTAAATAATGTAAGAATGACCTTAGGTGGTAGAGCAGCTGAAGAAGTGGTATTTGGTAAAGAAAAAATTACTACCGGTGCTTCAAATGATTTATACAAAATAACTAATATTGTTAGATCAATGGTTACTCAATTAGGTATGACAAAAGCTGGTATGACCCAATTTGTACCATCAGAAGGTTTTATAAATCCATATCAACAACAAAAAATGTTTTCTGATAGTAAACAACAAGAAATTGATAATGTCATTGAAGAAATAATCCAAAAAGAATATTCAAATGCTAAAAATATTATTACTAAAAATAGAAAAGAATTAGACTTAATTGTTGAAACTTTATTGACTCTTGAAACAATTTTAAAGGATCAAATTGATTACATTCATAAGCATAAAAAATTACCTAAAGAAGTTTATGAACAAAGAGAAAAAATTAAAAAGGAAGAAGAGGAAGCTAAAAAAGCAAAAAATGAAGAAAATGATGTAGATAAAAAAGAAGAAATATCTACTGCTAACATCATTAAACCAAAAGAACCAGAAACAAAGAAATTCTCTTCCTCAACCGATGATGAAGATAATAATGAAGATTTGTCATGAGATAAATCAAACTTTGACACTCCTAAAAAGAAAAACTAACTAATTTAATATATTAGGTTAGAAAAAAACCAAAATTACTCAAAAAAAGCATTTATAGTAAAAAAAGAACATTCTTCACTATTTTTTATACCTACTTATAAATAGGAGTATTAACTCTAAAAAAAGGAGACGTATGGAAAATATTAGTGATATGAAAAAAATCTTAATGTATTTTACTTATAAATACAATGGAAATTGAGAAAAAATTTATAATGCTATTAAAACAAAAGAATTTGTTCACCCTTTATCTCTAGATAAAATTATCAAAAGTAGTAATAAAAATTATATTGCAATCATTGATTCAGATTATCCTCATAATTTTAAAAAAATCTATATGCCACCAATGAGTCTTTTTTATGTAGGTGATAGAAAAATACTAAACTGAGAAAATATTATTTCAATTTGAGGTAATTTTGATCTCAATGATATTTTAAAATTGGATATTAATAAGAAAAATGCATTAGCTATTACATTACAAAATAATAAGGAAAACATTATTAATTTATCTAAAAATGGTTATAGTCTAATTATTATTGATGAAAATAATAATGGCAAAGAAGATAAAATCGACTTTTTGAATCAACTCAATTCTTTTTGTTACATTAGTGAGTTTCCTCAAGAAATTACTAATTATTCAAAAAGTGAAGAACAGACAATCGAGCGTTTATTATTGGGAGTTAGCAATTACTCCATTATGATAAATCCAAGTATTAAAGATCATACAATCTTTAAAAATATTCATGAAATTGAACAAAGAAAACAACATTATTATAGAGTTGAAAATCCAAGTATTAGAAAGGATATTGAACTAAAAATAATTAAAAATTTTTCATCAGTTGTTAATAATAATAACTAGTTATAATGCAACCTTTAGGTTGCTTTTTTTTATAAAAATTGATATCCTTAATAGGATAGATTTTTATTCTATTTAAAGAGGGTTTTAAAAAAATTAATATATTTATATATTATGAATCAGAGGTCATATAAAGATTTTATTCTATCTATATAATAAATATTAATTACTAAAAGGTGGTCCATATGAAACTTGTGATTGTTGAGTCATATAACAAAATCAAATCAATTAAAAAATTCCTAGGTGATGATTATGAAGTAGTAGCTTCAGGTGGACATGTACGTGAATTAAAAAGAACAGGTTATGGTTTCAATCGTGACACAATGATTCCAATTTGAGAGCTATATAATGAAAAAACAAAGAGTAATAAGACTAATGCTGAAAAAGTAATAAGCCAAATTAAAAGTGCAGCTAGAGATGCAGAAAAAATATATTTAGCAACTGACCCTGATCGTGAAGGTGAAGCGATTTCATGACATTTGTTTGATCTTTTTGATAAGAAATCTCAGGGAAAATGTCAAAGAATAACTTTTAATGAAATAACTAAAAAAGCAATTGATAATGCTATATCTAATCCTCGTAATATTGATTTAAATTTAGTACAGTCACAATGAACAAGAAGAATTTTAGATAGAATAGTAGGTTATGGCTTGTCTTCATTGGTTAATGCAAAACTAAATGCAATTAGTGCTGGTAGAGTTCAATCAGTTGCTTTGTTATTTATAGTAGAAAGATACTTACAAATTCAAAATTTTGTTCCTGAACATTGATGAACCATTCAAACTTTTTTAAAAGGTAAAGATAAGAATGGGATTGAAATTTTTTTAAGAGTTCCTTCTTTTGAATGTGAAACATTTGGACCTAAAAATTCTACTGAAATGTATTTTGCCAAAGAAGAAGATGCTAAGAAATGTTTAGATATGCTTGGTGATAAGTTTAAGGTATATAAGATTGATGAACCACAATTATGTTATTCAAAACCTTATACACCTTTTCAAACAGATACTTTATTAACTGCAGCATATACCCAACTAGGTTGATCAGCTAATCGTACTCAAGCAGTGGCACAAGATTTATATAATGGGATTAATATTGATGGTGAAGTGACATCGCTTATTTCTTATCCTAGAACTGATACTAATCGTTTAAATGTTGATTTTATTGCTTCAACAAGAGATTACATTAAAAAGGAATTTGGTGATGATTATGTTTCAATGAATGTAAAAGATGCTACTACTGGACCATTAGTACAAGGAGCACATGAAGGGATTAGACCAATTGATATAAATATCGCTCCAAAGTTACTTGAAGGAAAAGTAAATGAAAAAAATGCAAATGATTTAATTAAACTTTATACTTTGATTTGAACAAGAACAGTTTCATCATTCATGAAGGTTCCTATTTATAAAGAACATATAATTCGTTTTGTAAATAATGACCAAAAATTTTATACTTCATACAAACGATTACATTTCAAGGGTTATTATGCACTTCCTCATTGAGATAAGAAAAATATTGACTCAAATATTGACCTTTCATATTTAAAAGAAGGTGATGAGTTATCAGCACTAAAAGAACCAAAAATTGTTGAACATGAATCAAAGCCTAAACCATTATTCAATGAAGGATCATTGGTTAAGGAATTAAAAAAATCTGGTGTAGGTCGTCCTTCAACATATGCTACTATGGTTAATGTAGTTAGAAAAAGAGGATATGTTGAACCAGGTAAGGAATTAACTCCTACTAAAATTGGAATTTCATTGATTGAAAATTTAACAAAAGAATTTTCTGATTTTATTTCAAAAGAATTTACTGCCTCAATGGAACTAGAACTAGATAATATTGCAGATGGTAAGCAGGATTGAAATGCATGAATAAAGAATTTTAAGAAAACTTTTGATAATCGTTTAGGGGAAGCAAAACAAAGTATGCAAAAAGTCCCTGACGAGGAAGTGGGAAGAAATTGTCCTGATTGTAATAGACCTTTAATTTATCGTACTAACAGGCGAGATAGATCAAAATTTATTGGTTGTAGTGGTTATAAAGAAGGTTGTAGATACACTGAATCATTAAAACAAAAACCAGCAGCAACTATTTTAGACGAAAAATGTCCTAGTTGTGGGAAAAATTTGATTGAACGACATTCAAGAAGAAATGAACAATTTGTTGGTTGTACAGGTTTTCCTAGCTGTAAATATACTAGATCATTAAAAAATCTTGATAAAACCTCTGATTCTAATAAGGAATCATCAAAAAACACTAATTAATGTTGTTAAAATCATTTTATTTAAAATATTTGATAAAAAGTTCCAATGAAATCACAAAATTATGATTGATGAAAAATAAAAAGTAAAAAAATATTTTTAAATTAGTCTCATATATTTAATATATGAGACTACTTCAAATAACAAAAAAATAAGCAAAATAAATATGCTATACTTAATCTTGTAATACTCCAACATTAACAGAGAATTACATTACACAATTTGGAAAGGTAATATATGAATTTTATTGACAATCAATTAAATTATTTTACAAAGAAGAATGAAAATAGTATTCTAATTAGTAATGAAGAATTATATGCTTATTTATTAAGTAGAGAAGCTGCTGGTGAAATGATCTCTTATGAAGAAATTAAGTGAATCATTTCATTAGTACAACAAAATACTATTATTCAAACTTCATGATCAATGAGACGTGAAGGTATGTGAAACGAAAGAGAAAGATGATTAGTTTCTATTCAAGAAGGTCACTTATTGTTAGATTGAAAAAGAATGGAAGAAACAATGAAGGATAAACTTGAGTTGTTATTCAATGAAAATATCTACCACCAAGAATTAAAACCTACTTGAAAATTAAATTCATTTATCGGTCTGTTACTTAACACTGGAGAAACTTTTGAGGATAATACTTATTTATTGCATGATTTATTCATTCGTAGAAATAAGGATGAAGATCATATGCAAGTGAGAAAGTTACTTCAAGACTACTGTGTTGCAGTTAAGAAACATGTAGGAACATATCGTGCGACTATTAATGGTCAATTCATTGATTATCGTGAATTTGATAATGAAATTGAAGGAAATCAAGCAATGCAAATCAATGCTGAGGTTAAACAAACAACTAAATAGTTTGATTTCATAACTAATTAAACCAAATTACAAATTGAATGAATAAAAATCACCTTTAGTTTGGGTGATTTTTATTTTTCTAGTATTTTAAGTAGATATTCTAATGCTGTTAGAGCAATATTAAAACGATTGTAGTTTCTACCTTTATCATCCTGTTGGATTTTATAAACATATGTTTTATCAATAATTGTTATACCTACATAATACATACATACAGGTTTGTTTTCTATTACGTTATTAGATGCATTACCTGTGATAGAAATACAAATATCAGTATTCAGTATCTTATTAGTATTTTCACTCATTGATTTAGCCACTTCTTCACTCACTGCTCCATACAGGTTTATTAATTCTTCACTTACCTTGGCTAATTTATTCTTAGCTTCATTGCTATAAGTAATAAGTGATCCTTTAAAGACTTCACTTACTCCTTCAATTTCACAAAAAAGCGAAGTTAATGCTCCAGCGCTTGCCGATTCACAAAAAGAAATGGTTAAATTGTTTTTTTTAAGAAGATTAAATACTAATTCATTAGTTTTATTCATGTTATAATAATTATAATTTAAGCTTATTTTTAGGATTAATAAACTTCATGGATTCATACTCGATTGACATTATATGGCAGGCAATTATATTATTTCTATTGATAATGTTATCTGCTTATTTTTCTGGATTTGAAGCAGCAGTAACTTCAGTTAATAAATTTCAGTTAAAAACTTATTATAAAAATAAAAAGGAAGCATCTATACCTTATAAAATTTCCTTATTTTTTATTGATCATTTCCAAATGACAATGTCTGCTCTTTTAACAGGGAATAATTTAGTGGCAGTAGCTTCTTCGGTTGTTTCAACCTTATTGTTTACTAATATTTGTTTAAAAAGTGGAGTTGGTAACGTTGAATCAGTTGCAACGGGTTTATCAACTGGTATAACTACTTTACTACTATTAGCCTTTGGTGAGTTTATCCCTAAATCGTTTGCAAGAAAATATAACATTCAATATCTTAGATACACTTATTACATTGGTTTATTTTTTTATTTTTTATTTTGGCCTATAAGTTGATTATTGAATTTACTTGTTTATAAAAAAATGCAAAATCAAATAACTGAAGCTGATCTTCATTCTTTAGTTAGTGTTATTAATCAAGAGGGAGAGTTGGGAGCACGTGAAGCTTCATTAATTAAAAATGCTATTAGTTTTGATGATACTAAGATAACTAGCATAATGACCAATAAAAAATATATTCAGTCAATTGATGCTAGTTTAAAGACAACTACCATAGCTAAAAAGTTTATTGATAACAAATATAGTCGTTTTCCCGTCATTAAAAATAATAAATACATTGGTATGGTAACAGCAAAATCCTTTTTTTGTAAATATTATGAAACAAATGGAAAATTTGAATTAGATGAAATAATTCAACCAATTATCGAGGTTAGTCAATATACCAGTTTAGATGAATTGTTACAAATAATGCAGGTTAATCAATGTCATATGGCAATTGTTAAAAAAAATAATCATTCAAGCACAATTGTAGGATTAGCAACACTTGAAAACATCATTGAATATTTAGTTGGGAAAATTTATGATGAGGATGATAGTCAATTACAAGTGGCTAAAATTAATAATTTTACTTATCGGGTTTTGAGTAATTATGATGCTAAAGTTTTTTTTGATAAATACTTTAATACAAAAATAAATTTTGAGGGAACTATTGCTGATTGATTTAGGGAAGAATTTAAGGTTAATTTAAAAAATAATTTAAAAAAATCTAATCAAGAATGAAAAATTTCAATCAATAAAACAACTAATAAAGGATTATTTTTTGTAGTAATTGAAAAAAGAAATGATGAAATTTAGGTGTAGTGTAATTTGATAAGTTATTTTTGATATAATTAACAATGTTAGTAAGTAAGGTATGTTATGGAATATGCAAAAGTTTTATCAATAATTAAAAGAGTTACCACTTTTTCATATATGGCTATAGTTTGTGCTGTACTTTTTTTGATATGAATTATTTGTGGTGCTGTTCTAATGGAAAAGGAATCAACAGTAGGTATAATCTTTGTTATAATTGGGATTTTATTTCTAGTTGCAGCAATTGGATTAAATATTTTTAATACTATTAAAATGTTATCAACTAAATTACCTGGAGTAAATGATGGCAAATTAAGAATGTATGCGTTTTTAAACATTATTGCTTTTGCTACTAATATTATTACAATCAAAGAATTTGAAAAAAAATGTCATTCTGAAAATGAATATAATACATTGTTAGCACAAAGAACTATGAATCAACAAGTAGCATCTAATATGCAAAACAACAATAATAATATGGTTAATAACCAAGTTCAACCTCAACAACCTATGAATAATCAAGGTATGCAAACTGGTTTAACTCAACAAATGAATGTTCCAAATCAGATAGATCCAATGGTTAATAATCAGGTTCAAGCTCAACCATTTAATAATCCAGGAATGACAACTAATTTAACTCAACAAATGAATGTTCCAAACCAAGTAAATAACAACAATCAACCAATGTTTAACAACCAGGTTCAACCTCAACAACAACCTATGAATAATCCTGGTATGTCTACTGGCTTAACTCAACAAATGAATATTCCAAACCAAATCAATAACAACAATCAAATGGTTAATAATCAAGTTCAACCTCAACAACCTATGAATAATCAAGGTATGCAAACTGGTTTAACTCAACAAATGAATATTCCAAACCAAAACGTAAATCCAACAATTAATAATAATTTTGTT
>CASGBP010000057.1 GCA_949299825.1 uncultured Mycoplasmataceae bacterium | reverse complement strand
TCTAAGGTTGTTGATCAATCTCCTAGTTGATTAAATGAGTAAAAAAAATGAATTTTTTCATTTTTCTTTTTACAAAGTACTATAATCATTTTTAGACTGTAATGTTTGCCATTATGGTTAGAGAAATATGAAATTAAAATCAATAATTTTGTGATATGGTATTTTTTCACTTTTTTCTTTGATTTTAACTATAATAATCTCATCTTCTATAAATGATTGATCTATTGTTTATGCAATACTCTTGTTGTCCCCTGGTTTATTAGTTATTCAATCTCTAAGTATTTTGAATCAAAAGTATTTAATTAAACAAACTCAAAGGTGGATTCCTAAGAAAAGAATAATAATAAGCTCAATGATTTTATATACTATCAAATCATTTTTATTAGTTGTTCCCTTTCTTATTGGGGTGCTAATAGATGTATATGTTGAAAATATCTTCAATATTTATACTATGATTGGGTTTTTATGTATTTCTCTTTTAGTTTTCAGTATTCTTTTTTATCTAGAAAATAAAGATAAATTATGGTTTTGAAAAAATAAAAGAAAAGGAGTAGGGATAGATAATGGAACAATGAATGAGTAGTGGATGAAGTACTATTCTTGATGATTTTTCATTGCCTCATATTGTGGTACTAGTTTTTGCTGTAATTATTATTTTTTCTCTAACTTTTACCTATTATATTCAAAATAGAAATTTTAAAATAACTGATAAACCTAAAACATTCTCTTTAGGTACGGAAAGCTTGGTTAATTTTATTAAGAGCATGGTTCTTGAATCATTTGGACCTCGTTTTGTTAAATTAACTCCTTTTTTTATTTTTTTATTTTGTTTTTTAATGGTTCTTAATATTTTTGAAATTTTTGGAATTAAAGAGGCTACTACTTCATATACTGTTCCTTTAACATTAGCATTTATTACATGGTTCACTTCCTTGTTTTATACAATAAAGTATCAAAAAATTAGTTTTTTAAAGTCACTTTGTTTTTCTGTCAAAATTAAAGGCAATAGTATTCCATTGATGATAAATCCACTTAATTTACTAAATAAGATTACTCCATTAATATCTTTATCTTTCCGGATTTGAGGAAACATTATTGCAGGGGCAATAATTTATGCAGTTATTTATTGGTTCTTAGGAACTATATCATCTAGTTTTCCAGCTATACCAATTATTATTGGTGGAGTATGTTTGATACCAATGTTCACTGCATATCTATCTTTATTCACTGGGTATATTCAAGCATATGTATTTACCCTATTATCAATAACATATATTTCAATGCCTATTAATGAAGGAATTGAATTAGAAGAAATTAAAAAAGAAAAGAAATTATTAAAACAACAAAAAAAATCTACAATAGTTAATAGTATAGAAAAGGAGTAATAAAAAATGGCAATAGATTTTACTTATGTAATTGAATCTGCACAAAATATACATGATGCTATAACTACTTCAGTGGCAACTATAAGTGATGCACAAGAAAGTATTTCTCAATCAATTGAGATTATGAATACTATCAATGAAAATGCAAGAGCTACAGTAACTGATACAGCTGAAACATTAGCTCAAAAAAAGATGGGTGCATTTATTGGTGCTGGGGTTGCAATGGTTGGTAGTCTTGGAGTAGGAGCTGGTCAAGGATATGCTGCAGGTGCTATGGCTTTAGCAATAGCAAGAAACCCTGAAAAGAAATCTATGATTATGTCATCTACAATCGTTGGGATGGCGATCGCTGAATCATGTGCAATTTATTCATTAATTATTTCTATTTTGTTAATATTTGTGGCTGGTTAATACTAATATGAACTTTAAGAAAAAATACAAGAAGGCAATAATAGCTATTTTCTTATTAATAGTTGTATGTTTGTTAACAATTCCATTTGTTGCTAGTTGTTCTAGTGAAATTGAGGGAGTTAATGCAACAGCAATTATTAATTTGATTTTCCCAAACATTTGGGTATTTATTGCAACTATTGCTTCAACAGTTGTATTGTTATCTTGTATTATTTGATTTTTATGAAAACCAATGAATAAAAAATTGGAAACAATTAGAAAACATGTCACAAGCGAAATATCTGATGCTGAAAATGCAAAAAAAGAAGCGTTTGAATTAAAAGAATCTGCTAGAGAAAATTTATTAAACGCTCAATTAGATGCTTCAAAAATTGTTCAAGATGCAAATGATCGAGCAAATGTAATATATCAAGAGTTGCAAACACAAGCTCATAAAGATGCTGATCAAATTATTAAGGATGCTCAAGAACAAATTGCATTAGAAAGAAAAGAGTTAGAACAACAAACTCACAATGAAATTTTAGATGTTGCTTTTGAAGCTGTTACAAAAATTTCAAAACAAAAAATTACAAGAGAAGAAAATAACAAGTTGGTTGAAGAGTTCTTGAAGGATTTTCAAGATTCTAAGGATTAATAATGACAACTAAGGATAATTTAAATGCAAGCAAATATGCAAGTGCTCTTTATGATTTGGCAATTGAAGAAAAAGTGGTTGACTTAATTTATGAACAATTATTAGAGTTGCAACAATTTTTTTATAGTGAGATTGAATTTTTATATTGATTTAAAACAATTGCAGTTGATAATGAAAAAAAGAAAGATTGTTTTAAAACTTGTATAAATCCTCACATACATTGAATATTGGCAAATTTCTTCTTGTATATTATTGATAAAAATGATGAATACCTAATCTTAAAGATATTCAAGTTATTAGATGAAATGCTTTGTAAAAAGAAAAAAGTAGTTAAGTTAAATATCATTTCTCCATTTGAAATTACTGATGATCAAAAAACAAGAATTGAAAGCATTGTTAAGAAAAAGATGAATAAAGATGTAATTTCCTTTATTAAAATTGATCCTAATTTAATTGGGGGAATTAGAATTGAATATAATGGCAAGTATTATGATGGATCAATTAAATCAAGATTAATAGATTTAAAAAATGAATTAAAAAAAGAGGTATAGCAAATGACTCCAACAAGATTTACATCAATTATTAAAGAAAACATTAAAAACTATGACAAAAAAATCTTAAAAGCTGAAGAAGGTAAAGTGATTTCAGTTGGTGATAGTATTATTATTGCTTCAGGTTTAAAAAATGTAATGCTAAATGAAATAGTTATGTTTGAAACCGGGGTTCAAGGTCTAGTTCAGAGTTTAGAAGAAGATACTGTTGCTATTATATCATTGGGTGAATTTGCAAATATTAAGGAAGGTACATTTGTTAAACGTACTAAACGAATTTCAACTACAAGAGTAGGTGATGGTTTTTTAGGAAGAGTAGTAAATGCATTAGGTGAACCAATTGATGGAAAAGGTCCTATAAAGGGTGAAATTATTTATCGTGAATTAGAAAAAGTTGCTCCAGGAGTAATGACTAGAAAATCAGTTAATCAACCCCTTGAAACAGGCATTTTGTCAATTGATTCAATGTTTCCAATTGGTAAGGGGCAAAGGGAATTAATTATTGGAGATCGTCAAACAGGAAAAACTACAATTGCAATTGACACAATTATTAATCAAAAAGGTAAGAATGTTTATTGTGTTTATGTTTCAATTGGTCAAAAATCTTCATCAGTAGTAAGTGTTATGAAAACCTTACAAGATGCTAATGCATTAGACTACACAACAATTATTTCTTCTCCAGCTAACGATTTACCATCATTAAATTATTTAGCACCATTTACTGGAATAACAATTGCTGAGTATTGAATGAGTAAAGGAAAAGATGTTTTAATTATTTATGATGATCTATCAAAACATGCTGTGTCTTATCGAACCTTGTCATTACTTTTGAGAAGACCACCAGGTAGAGAAGCTTATCCAGGAGATGTATTTTATCTACACTCACGTCTATTAGAAAGAGCTTGCCGATTAAATGAAAAGAATGGAGGAGGATCAATTACTGCTCTACCAATCATTGAAACGTTATCTGGTGATATTTCAGCCTATATTCCAACAAATGTTATTTCTATTACCGATGGACAGTTATTTATGCAAACTAATTTATTTAATTCTGGTCAAAGACCAGCAATTGATGTAGGTTTATCTGTTTCACGGGTAGGTTCTTCAGCTCAAATAAAGTGTATAAAACAAGCAGCTTCCTCTTTAAAGTTAGAATTAGCTAATTTTAGTGAATTACAGGCTTTTGCTCAATTTGGTTCAGATCTAGATAAAGAAACTACAAAGGCATTGGATCATGGTAAGCATATTATGGAAGTTTTGAAACAAAAACAATCAAATCCATTAAACCAAATTGATGAGACTATCTTGTTATTTATAATTAAGGAAAAGTTTATTGATTTTATTCCACTTGAAGAAATTGCTGATTTTAAAAGCAATATTATAAATGATATGAAAAAATGAAAGGTGTGAAAGGTTTTAGAAAAGGAAAAAGATATATCTACTGATGTAGAAAACGCACTAAAATATGAGATTAAATTGTTTATTAAAAATGAATTATCTAAATATCAAAACTATAAATATCCTTTAGATAAAAGTGCAGACGATTTAAAGATTAATAGTGATGAGAAATTAGCTTGAGAAAAAATTAATAAATTGAATCTAAAAGATAATAATGATGCAAAAAATAATAAACAGGAAAATAAACCAAAGTTAGAAAAAACAAAAAAAGATAAACCAAAGATTATCAATGGTATTAGTACTGAACAAAAACATACAGTTATTGAAGCCTCAGAGGTTAATAAATATAACTATGATAAACGTTTAAAAGATTGAAGAAGAAAAGCTGGTTATAATAAGGAACCAAGTAAATGTTCTTTGTGTAAAGAAACTTGTTATACCTCAATATTGTTAAATAATGGAAAACACATTTGTTACTATTGTTGAATTAGAAAGCCAAAAAAATAATATAGGTAGAAAATGAAAAACAATAAATTAATGGTTAATTTAGTTAATAAGTATAAGTCAATGTCAACTAAAAATAAAATATTAAATTTGACATTATTTTTGTTAGCTATTGCAAGCATTATTTTAGTTATTGTTTTTGCAATTCAATTAAATGATATTCACCATTCTTATCTAATAGGAGTAGAAGAATATATGAATAATAGAGAATCTACTCAATTTCTTGTTAATGGAGTAGATATAGTTCCAATTATTAATAAATATCCTGATAAAGGTCCAGAAGCAATTTCATGATATTTAACAGCTGGTGATAGTATTGGTGGAGGATATTATATTGGAACAATCGTATCAGGTTTAATTATGTTGCCTACCTTAACCTATACTATTTCTTTTCTTCTAATAAATCTTTTCCCTAGAAAAACCCAAGAAGAAAAAGAAATGATTAAGTTAGCTAAGCAACAAAAAAAGAAATCAAAAAAGAAAGGAAAATAAAAGTGTCTCTTGATTCAATTAAAAAAAGACGTGATTCAATTAAAACTACCTCAAAGATTACTAATGCAATGAAATTGGTTGCATCAAGTAAAATTGCTAAACAAAAAGCCTTGTTTGCAAAAATAAAAAGTTATTATGAAGAATACTATGAAGTTGTAGGCAAAATATTATCTTTATCAAATGAAATGATTTTGGATGATAAAGCAAAAACCTTATATGTTGTTATTACTTCAAATCTAGGACTTTGTGGAGGATATAATTCTAATGTAATAAAGCATTGCTTATCACAAGTAACCAGTAATGATTTTGTTCTACAAATTGGTAGCAAGGGAAAAGAGTATTTTAAAAATAATTTAAATCCTGAACAAATATTAGATTTTAATATTGATACAAATAATATAAGTTATGAAAATTGTTCTATTATTGCTTCATATATCTTAGATTTATTTAATCAAGAAAAAATTAATAGAGTTAAGTTAGTTTATACAAAATTTATTAATGCTATTACTTTTTTGCCTACCACAATGAGTTTGATACCATTTGATAATAAATTAAAACAGGAAGTTAAATTAAATGAAAATAATTTTGATTTTGAACCAAATAAAGAGATTATAATTAAAGAAATTTTACCAAATTATCTTGCGAGTGTTATTTATGGTTCGTTAGTTGAATCTTCTATTAGTGAAAGCGTCTCGCGGCGAAATGCGATGGATACAGCAACTAATAATGCAAATGAGTTAATAAATAATTTGCAGTTAATGTTCAATCGAATAAGACAAGCAAAAATTACCAATGAAATAACAGAGATTGTTGCAGGAAGTGAGGATGATTAATATGGAAACAAGTAAAAAAGAAACAAAAGGATATATTCATCAAGTATTAGGACCAGTTGTAGATGTTTTTTTTCCAAACAATATGCCAAATATTAATGATGCTTTAATTGTTAATAATCAGGGAAATAAATTAGTGTTGGAAGTAGCTCAATTAATAAGTGGTGATGTAGTTAGATGTATTTCTATTGATACTACTAATGGATTAATTAGGGGTCAAGAAGTTATTAATACAGGTAAACCTATTTCAGTACCAGTAGGAAAAGAGGTATTAGGAAGAATGTTTAATGTGATTGGTGATCCTATTGATGATAAACCACCAATCAAAAACCCTAAACTTAAACCTATTCATCATAAGGCTCCAAATTATGAAGAACAAGCTAATACAACTGAAATTTTAGAGACTGGAATAAAAGTAATTGATTTGTTAATTCCCTAT
Source organism: uncultured Mycoplasmataceae bacterium (assembly GCA_949299825.1). Classification (GTDB taxonomy): domain Bacteria; phylum Bacillota_I; class Bacilli_A; order Mycoplasmatales; family Mycoplasmoidaceae; genus Mycoplasma_L. The sequence continues at coordinate 477 of CASGBP010000057.1, read as the reverse complement.
GTTAAAGGGGGAAAGATTGGTTTATTTGGTGGAGCAGGAGTTGGTAAAACTGTTCTTGTACAAGAATTAATTCATAATGTGGCAACAAGTCATGGAGGATTATCAGTTTTTGCTGGTGTAGGTGAAAGAACCAGAGAAGGGAATGATTTATATTATGAAATGATTGATGGAGGAGTTATTGATAAAACTGCTTTAGTATTTGGTCAAATGAATGAACCTCCTGGCGCTAGAATGAGAGTTGCTTTAACTGGTCTAACCATGGCTGAGGAATTTAGAGATACTTATAAACAAGATGTTCTATTGTTTATTGACAATATTTTTAGATTTACTCAAGCAGGATCAGAAGTGTCAGCATTATTAGGTAGAATGCCATCTGCAGTTGGTTATCAGCCAACATTAGCCTTTGAAATGGGACAATTGCAAGAACGAATTACTTCTACTAAATCAGGTTCTATTACCTCAGTTCAAGCTGTTTAT
>CASGBP010000056.1 GCA_949299825.1 uncultured Mycoplasmataceae bacterium | reverse complement strand
TTTTTAGCTAACTTTAAATTTTCCTTATTAATAACCTGATTTTTTAATTCATCTTGTAATGTTTTTAATAACTTTTCATCACTAATCCTCTTTGATAATTCCTTGTCAGAAAAGGAAATCTCATTTTGGATATTAAGCATTTCTTGATATTTATTATTAAGTTCTGCTAACACTTGATGATATTCAGCTGGAATAACACCATGTGAATCTAAAAAGGCCTTAAGTTGTTCTCTTTTTTCAATTAAAGAATCTAGTCTCTCTAAATTAGATAAAACAATATCATAATTTACTATATATTGAACGATTTTATATCATTGTGAAAAACTAAGTTCATCAAATCGAAACCTTTTTTCTTCTTCAATAATTTCATCAATAACAGCAAAACTCTTATCAGTATTATTAACTTTATCAATATGATTGACTTGTTCTTTTTTTTTATTTTTACTAGTTTTATTTTTTACTTTCTTAACCATAATAAATTATCTTCTTGACATTGTTCTTCCACCAGCATAATCAGTTTGTGGAGGTAATGATTCACTACTAAAATCTTGTGAGCCTTCCTCAGGTTGTTCACTATTGGTATCATCAATTTTAATATCAACTTCAACCATTGGTTTATCAAAAATATCTTCCATTTCCTCAACATTAACCATATTAGAATATTTTCTTTCACCATCATTTTGATCAATTACTAATAACTTTTGTAAGAATAAAGAGATTTTATTTTTGTAATTTGGATCAGTTTGTCAAGATAACTCACTTAAATCAAGAACCTTTCATTTTCTATTTCTAAAAAATAATTTTCTATAAACGTATTCTTCTCTAAACTTACCAGCTGATTTTCAATTACCACGTTGGGTAAAAATAGCAGCTACTGGAGTTACATTTTTAAAAATAGCAAAGTTAACAAAGAAAGTACCTTGCATTTGGTTGTAAACGATATTATATTCAGAAGTTAATTGCGATTTAATAAAATGATAAATTTCTTTATGAACTCTATTTACAAAGCTAGGTACTGTTGAAGATTCAATCTTCTTATTAGCACATGCATATGACATATTAGATGCTCAACGAATTCATGAGGTGAAAACTTTAGGACCTTTTGCCACTGAAGTAGTACCACGATATTGATTAGCATCTTCAGATTGAAATAATTCTAATCTATCCTTAGCTCTAGTTATGGCAACATTAATTCTGTTTGCTCCATCAGCTTGAGTTGTTAATGATCCATAATTTGAAACTGTCTTATCATAACCTATTGAGAATAAAATTAAATCTCTTTCATCACCTTGTACGTTTTCAATATTTTGTACGAAAATACCAATATGTGAACCATCATCAGATTTTCTTTCCATTCATTCCTTAATTCTTGGTGAAGATGATTTCATTAAACGTTCTTGAATTAATGCTTGTTGAGTTGCGTTAAAAGTAATAACTCCTAATGATTTTTCATAATCCTCAGTTTGTGACAATTCCAAAATTCTTTGATATATTGCATTACATTCTTCTAAATTACTTGAATTTTTTCAAACTCCATTAACTCTATGTACCAAAACTGGATTTTGATAAGGAACACACTTTGAAACCAACTTTAATTGACGATCATAGAAAACTTGATTAGAAAAATCAATTAATTCTGAAAAAGTTGAACGATAATGATAATTTAACATTACATTAGTACTTGCTCTTGTTTCATAGTATTGCATAATTGAAGTTGCTTTAACAGCATCAGATAAGTCTTGAGCATATTTAGAGTTATTAGAAACTGATGTTTTAATTTCTACTTTTTGTTTAAACACAGAAGTAGGTTGAAGTTGTTTTGTATCTCCAGTAATAATGTATTTCTTACCTCTATACATACTAGGTAGAGCTTTTTCTAATTCAACTTGAGAAGCTTCATCACAAACAAAGTAATCATAAATATTATGTTCACATGGAATTAATGAAGGAACATCTGAAACAGAACAAATATGGATTGGGAATAAATTGGTCAATAATTCATAATTATTCTTAATAACTGCACTAGTTGGTTTTGGGTTATAAGCAGTTCGTTGTCTTAATATACCTGCAAACTCATTACCATACTTTTTAACTGTACTAATAAATTTCAAAAAGATAAAACGATCAAGAAGTTGCTTAGTTTCTTGAATTGACTCTTCAACCCTATCTAAGTAAATTTCAGTTTTTTCTTCAATTTTTGATTCTTTAATATTGAATTCAGCCAAATAACCCTTAATATCAGGATTAATGAAAATGTATCAAGAAGCAAACAATCTTAAATCAGGGGTTACTTCATATTTAGAGTTAGTTTCAGAGACTGCACTATAATATGATTCAATCAAAGCAACTAATGGATATAAATCATTTTCATTACACATTCTTAATCACTTCTTTTGTCTAGAAGTTAAATCACTAGTATCAGCATCAGTTTGTCCAATTAAAGGAGCAATTTTTTCATATTCATCATATTCAATTGCTTGATTATCCATAATGTATGCAACTGCAATTAAACGTTTATCATATCCTTCATAATATGCAAGGAAATCACACAATTGTTGAATATATCCTAAATTAACTTGTAGATCAGGATTTAAGATCTCACAGAATTCATTAAATTGTTGTAATAATTGTCCTACCCCAGAATCAGCTGGAGATTCATCATTTTGGTGTTTTTGTACAAAATCTAAAATATCATTTCTTGTCTTAACATTATTTTGTTCAAGTAAAGGTACATCTGCAGGATCAGCCATACCAACTAAATCCTTAATTGAATAATCCTTAGAACCATAATTTACTCTAGTTTGGAAAAGCTTTTGAGAAATCTTAAAGTCTTCATAGATATCCTCAAATAATTTTTCAGTGGTTGCTCGATTTACAACTTCCTCAATTCCTTCATCTTCCATTTGTGCTCTAATTTGAATAAAACGACGATACAATTTATCAAATTGTTGATAAAAATAATCAGCTTCTTTTCTCTTAGTTACCATATGACAAGCAATTGGTGAATAGTCACCTAAACGATTAACAATTACATCAAGTGCTGTTTTCTTTGATGAAACAACTAGAGCAGTTTTATTGTTTAAAACAATATTAACTAAAATATTACAAATAGTTTCTGATTTACCTGTACCTGGAGGACCTTGAATTAAGGTATTACCTGCTAATGATCTTCCAACACAAAGTTGTTGAATAATATCAATGAATGAGAATAAGTAAATATCATTTGTTCTAAAATCATCAACAAATTTTTTGTAATTAAACATTAGATTAGTCTTAGGTTCAAGTAATGATGCTAAACCTTTTGAATCCTTTTGTAAAATCTTATTAAAATCTCAAAAAATTTCATTGTTATAAATATCATACAAACCAATGGTAATAGTTGGAGTTAAAAAACATGGTGTTTCAACTTGTGAAAAACTAGATAACAATTGTTGTTTGTTCATAAATTGACATCTATCAAATGGTAACGACATAGGTGATAAATCAAAAACCAAACCTAAATTTGCATATCCTTTTAATAACTTTTCTAAATTTACTTCTTCAGTTGGTCCAAATAATAATGTTTCAAATAGCATTTTCTTTTTAATTGAAACAATTGTAGCAATTGAAGGATTCACATCAAAAGAACGTCCCTTTATTGTGATAGTAACATCATCAATTGAAGTATATTGAATTCTAGCTGGTGCAAATAATAATGGCGCATTAAATACAGTATATTGTTCCTTATCTTTTCAATAACCTCGTATATTAGGAAAACCAATTTTTAAACATCAATCACCACTATCAGCTTCTTCCAATTCTGCTTGTTTTTGTAATTTGGTAAGTATAGTGTCTCAATTAGTACAGTCCACTTCTCCTTTTGCAGCATTTGCATCTCTAATAACATTACCATTAGCATCATACTCATATGAAGCAGATTTTTCTGGAGTTCATCGTGGATTTTCTAATTGTGATAAATTAATTTTTATTTCAACATCACCATAGTTCAATGCTTGTAATAATTCGATTGGAGTACGATATGGACAAAATTTGTAAATAATTTCAACAAAATCAATTGAAAATAAGTTTTCTTGACTAATTTGAAAAGCGGAAGAACTATCACTTGATTCAATTAGTTTTTGTTTAATAATTTCTAATTCAACATCAACTTTTTCTTGTTCTTCTTTTTGTTCATCCTGATTTAAGGTATTGAAAGCGTTATAGTCTTGTGCACCATAATAACCTTGCATTGGTTGTTGACCATAATATTGATTATTCATCATCATTTGGTTTGGATCAACATACCCATTTGGTGACGCAGCATAAGGATTATATTGTTGATTATAAAAATTAGGGTCGTAACCTGGTTGTTGTCCTAATCCTTGATCTTGGGGTTGATTATTTATTGGTTGATTTTGATTATTATTAGTTGCCATGTTCTTCCTTTCTAAATTATTTTACCTTAAACTTGATTATTATAAGGTATTCAATTACCATTTTCATCTGCATAGAAATAATTTCCTTGTTCATCCATGAATCATCAAACACCTGTTGATTCATCTTGTCATTGTTGACTTTGTCCACTAGCTACAGTTTCATTAGTATTCATGTTATTAGTTTCAGTCATGTTAGTTTGTTGATCACTATTTGTAGTAGCGACATCTACAGTTTGATTAGTAGAAGCATCATTAGAAGTATCATTGTTAGTTGCTTCTTTTTTTGCCTTCTTTGCTGCTAACTTTTCTTCTTTTGCTTTTTGTTTTGCTTCTTTTCTTAATTCAGACTTAGATTTTGTTTCATCTTCAGTTTTGTTGTTTTCGGCTGCTTGTTCTATTTCAATACTACGAGTTTTGCTTTCTTTTTCTCATGGACTCATTAGAGAATCATCGAATTTTTTAACAACTTTTGGCGGTTCTGATGCAACTCATTCTCCGTTTTCATTAGATTTAAAATAATTTCCTTCACCATCATGATACATTCATACTCCATCATCATGCATGAATGCTTCATTAGCAGGATGTGTTTCAACATAAGAATCAAGTGAAACTCCCTCTTGCTCAAATTGCTTTTGATATTCTTCTTCACGTTGTTTTTGTCGTTTTTTGAATTCTTCTTGTTGTTGTTTTTCAAGTGCTTTATCTTCCTTAGTTTGTTTTTTAAGTTCCTTTGCTTCTTTTTTACGTTTATTTTTCTTATATTCACGTTCAGATGCAAGCATTTCTGCTTCTTCAATTTCTTTTTGTTTTCTATCAAGTTCTGCTTGTTGTTCTTGCAATCTTTGTTCTTGTCTTTCATTAAACTTTTGTTGAAGTTTCTTTATTCTATTTTCTTTGTTAGCTTCAAATCTAACTTCAGCTGTTTCAACAGGTGATCATTCACCTTCAGGACTACAAACATAATATTGTCCTTCGTTATCATAATATTCTCATAAACCATCATCGTTTTGGTACTTTTCGTTAGGTAAGTGAATTTCTTTAAATTTATCACTTTTAATTCTAGCAATCTCATTCTCAAGTCCAATAACTTCATCAAGATTTTGCTTCTTTGATAATCTCTCAAGTTCTTCACGTTCCTTAATCTTAATCTTAACTAACTTTTTAAGTTCAGCAACAGATAATCCTTCATAATTAACATCTTCAATTCCATATTCTTTAAGCATTTCTTTTGCTTTAGCAATTTCATTAGCTCGTTTTTGTTGCTTAACTAATTCTTTTTGAATTTCTTTATATGGATTAGTTGAACTATAAGTATCTACACCTACTTCATCAACTAATGCAACTCTTAAAACTTTTTTACTATTAGATTTTAGACTAGCTTCTAATGCTAATTGTTCAAGTGTTAATTCTAGAGCTTTTTCTTCGCGTTGCTTAATAGCTTCATTATAAAGTGTTAATTTTTCCTTGTTGAAATCCTTTGGATCAATAGTATCTTCCCAATTAATACTTGGGTCTTTTTCTAAGTTAAAATTCCTAATGATATTTACAAATTGTTGTACATCTTTACCAACATTCTTTGTAATATCGTAGTTTTTGAAATAACTATGACTGCCTTTATCTTTTTCATTAAATTGTTCTTTTAACCAAGAAGCATTTACAACTACATCATCTCCATTTTCAGTTGCTTGATCAACAATACTTTTAGCAAGCACACGTTTAAAGTCTTGAGCATCATTAAACTCATCTTTTGTATATCATTTAGAAACTTTCTTTTCATATTGTTCAGGAAAATAATCACTATTCTTAACAAAACGAGTGTTATTTATATTTCCATCTTCAATGATAGATTTTGAAACAATATTGTTGTCAATTAAGTTAAAAGAATTAAAAGTATTAGTAGCTTCCTTGAATTTATTAGCTTTTTCCAATAATAGTCTATTTTCAGCTTTTAATCTTTCTTGAGTATCATTGTTATCAAGGAATTCTCTTAGCTGACGACTATCTGTAAATGGTTTAGTTGTAATGGTACCATCTTCATTATAAAAACGAACATACTTTATTAGGTTACCATTTTCATCAATATCAACAACAAATGAATCATCTCAAATCTTATATTTTTCTGGATCAAGTTCAAATTTTAACAAACGATAATATTTCTCTAAACGAACCAACATTACCCGATTAGCCCTAATATAAGCAGTATTCTTATTACGAATATGAATTGAAATAATTACTCAAACTAAAATGTTTATAATTGGAAAAATAATTAATAACAAAGATGACATAATCAACAAGAATTTTTGAAATTCCATTGATAAACCAATAAGATCAGATATTACAATCATTACCAAAGAATAAATTGCAACTGATCCCATTATGATTCCAGAAAAGAAGAAAGTTCAAAAACGTAAACGATTGTTTTGAACAACATTAGTGTTATTATTTGCAATTTCTAATTCAAGCCGATTAATCTCATTAGCAATAGTCAATTCTTCTTGAATTAATATTTCTTGTTCTAGTGAATTCAATTTACGTTTGTTCATTACATCCTCCTTTCTTATTATATTTAAATATACAATTTATCCTTCTTAGACTTAGATTTGCTTTTATTGAATAAACTCTTGTATTCATCGTCAATTTTTTTAGATGCTTTTCTAATCTCATTTAATTCTTTTTGATTGAATCTTGGGTTTTCATCAATTCTTAAAATTTCCTCACCTAATTTGGAAATTCTTGTAATTTCATCCTTGTTTTCCTTAATAACACCCATCAAAAATTCTTCAACATTTTTATATTTATGGTTACTAAAATCTAAAACATTAAAGTTATTAATATAGAAGTCTTTATTTTGATTACTTGATTTTTTATTAATTTCATCCAGTTCAATTAATTTTTTATTTCAATAATCACTTTCTTGATTTTTGATAATAGTTGAAAGTTCATTAACCACTTTTGATTTAAACTCAGTTACAATAAAATCACTATAAAGCAAATTAGGGTTCTTTTGTACAGTTAAAGCATATTTCATTCGATAATATTCTTCATGACTAGACATTAAATTCATAATATGCAATAAACGATCATTAAACATTATCTTCTTACAGAAAAAATGTTTAGAAAAATCAACAATTTTTAATGAAGAAAGGTTTGTTGCACTAATATCCTTTAAAACATACCCTTTTTCCAACAATGTACTACATAAAATTTTATATGTTTCATATAGCGTGTTATATGAGAATATTTTCACACTTTTATACATAGCATTTAAGGCAACCAAATACATAATGGTATCAATATCTATAATCTTGTTTTTTGAATTAACAAAATCTAAGACATTGTTTAACTTAACTCTAAATTGATCAGCATAAACGGTTTTTGATTGTTTAATATCATTTTTAATCTTACTAACCTTAATATAAAGCTTAATCTGTAAAATTTTTGTGGTTCAATTCAATGAACATTCAGGAATACACTCTCATTGAACATTCGACATTTTGTTCAATTTTTCAACATACTGTTGAATATATCAATTTTTAGTTTCTCTTGCTCTAATAAAATCTTCCTCAATCAAATAGTTTGATTTTTTAGGATCAAGTCTTCTAGAAGAAAGTTTTTTTCCTCTAATTTTTTGAGCTTCACGATAGGCAAAATTGTGAATATTATTTACTCGATATTGAGATTCACGTGGTTTTTCTGTTACCACTAACAAGGCATATGTTTGGAACCCAATAATATAAAAAGGTTTAAAAATACGTTTTTGTTTAACCAAAACACCATTTCTAAAATATTTATCAACTGATACAATTACTTTTAAATTTCTTTCTACATCATCTGGATGCAACTCCAAAGATAACTTAGCATCCTTTGGCAAGTTACATAATTGTTTTTTTATAAATAACTTTTTGACCATCTTATCATTAAAGTCAGATGGAATGTAATCAATGTAATTGTTATAAATTTTTATATTAAGTGCTAGTGAACTTGATATAAACTTTTTAGGTCTTATCTTACTTGCATCAACTGGTTTTGGTTTCTCTAATACTATTCTTTTGTGTTCAACTGGTTTTGGTTCCTCTAGTCCTTCAGTTTGAAATTTTTTAGTTTTTGCCTTCTTTTGTTCAGCACTATCTTGATTTTGTTCTAATGAAGAAGTCACTGCAGAATCATCAACTGATTCAACTTGTTGAACATTTTCATTATTAGATTCTTTATTTTTAGGATTTTTCTTAAATAGTGACATTTTAAGATGCTATCCTTTCGTTATTTACTTGCTCAATTGTAGTAGTAATTGCATTTACTTCTTCATTTTCATCTATTGTGTCAAAAGTAATTGCAATTTTTTTCTTTCTTTTTCTAACAATGTATATTAATAATACAATTGTTCCAATTAAAAAAACACCACCTATTGCAAGAATAACGATAGTGATAACAAAAATAAATAGTTCAAGGTTAAACCCACTATACTGAGAACTTTGAACTACAATACCCTCCATAGCTATTAATTGAGAATCATTTTTTTGCCTTAGTGATTCAAACATCGGAATCACATATATAGCAAAAATAGATAACAAACCAACAAAAAAGGCAAAACCAAGACCTATAACTCAACATAGAGCCTTAATTTTGCTATCCTTAAAAATTTGTCATCTGCTATTAATTCTCATAGTATGATATTAAAGATTATAATACATCTATTACTAGTAAAGTTATTTTTTAATCTTTAGCACACTATAATATAATGTAATCAAATCAATTAGTTTGACTTGGTAAACACTATTTCTTTTGTATCGTCATTATAATCAACTACATAAGAATTATTTTTCTTAATAGTATTAGCAATTATTAAACTTGCTAGTTTATTTTCTATATTACTTTGAATATAACGTTTTAATGGTCTAGCCCCAAATTGTGGATCAAAACCTGCATTTTTAATATGTTTCTTTAATTTATCACCAAAACTAATTCTAATTTCTTGTTGTGCCAATCTAGTAGTTAGTTCTCCTAATAACTTGCCAATAATTGATAAGACAACTTCATCAGTCAATGGATTAAATATAATAATGTCATCAATCCGGTTGATAAACTCAGGCTTTAAATGTAGTTTAAGTTCTTCAATGGCCTCATCCCGTTTATTTTCTAGGATTGCTTGTGCTCCAATGTTACTAGTTAAAATGATAATGGTATTTTTGAAGTTTACTATTCGACCATGTGCATCTTTTAAATTACCTTCATCTAATACTTGCAATAACAAATTTAATACATCAGGGTGTGCCTTTTCAATTTCATCTAATAAAACTACACAATATGGTTTTCTTCTAACTGCTTCAGTTAATAATCCAGCTTGTTCATATCCAACATATCCTGGAGGTGCACCAATTAATTTTGAAACAGAATGTTTTTCCATATATTCGCTCATGTCTAATCTAACCATTGATTTTTCAGAATCAAATAATTCTCTAGCCAATGCTCTTGCTACTTCAGTTTTACCTACACCTGTAGGACCAATGAATAAAAATGAACCAATTGGTCTATTAGGATCATTTATTCCTGCTCTACTTCTAAGTACTGCATTTGCAATTTTCTTTAAAGTTTCATCTTGTCCTTTTACACTTTTTGCTAATTCTTCATGCAAATGAAGAAGTTTATCTTTTTCATTTTCAACAATTTTTGCTAATGGAATACCAGTTGCTTTTGATATAACTTCACCAACCTCAGTTGCAGTAACAGAATCTCTTACCATTCCTGAATTCTTTAATTCATTTTCTAATCTTTCTAATTCTTTCTCTAATGCAGGAATAGTAACATAAAGTAATTTTGATGCTTTTGCAAACTCTCCTTGAATTTGGAATTTTTCAATCTGTTGCTTAGAATTATCAATTTCTTCTTTTAATTTCAGAACTTTATTTAATTCATTTTTTTCATGATCTCATTCTTCAGTTAATTTAGCTTCTTGTTTCTTCATTTCAGCTAACTTGGTTGATATTTCTGTTAAACGTTTTAGTGACTTTGTATCAGTTTCCTTTTCAAGAGCTGCTCTTTCAGTCTCAATATGTAAAATATTTCTTCTAATATTGTCTAACTCAGTTGGTAATGAATGCATTTCGGTTTGTACTTTTGCTGCTGCTTCATCAATTAAATCTATTGCTTTGTCAGGTAAAAAACGATCAGGAATATATCGATCAGATAATTCAACTGCTGCAACTAAGGCATCATCATGAATCTTAACCCCATGATATATTTCTCATTTTTCTTTCAAACCTCTCATAATAGTTAATGATTCTTGCTTTGTTGGTTCAGATACTAACACCTTGCTCATTCTTCTTTCAAGTGCTGAATCTTTTTCAATATATTGTCTATACTCATCTAGAGTGGTGGCGCCAATTAACTTAATTTCACCCCTTGCCATCATTGGTTTCAAAATGTTTGCTGCATCCATTCCAGAGTTTGCCCCTGATTTACCAGCACCTACCAACTGATGAATCTCATCAATAAAAATAATTATTCTTCCATTTGATTCTTTCACTTGTTTAATAACGTCATGTAAACGTTGTTCAAATTGACCTTGAAAACTAGCACCAGATATTAGGGTTGATAGTGATAGTTCTCAAATCTCCTTATCTTGTAAATTATCTGGAACGTCTTTTGCAACTATTCTTTGTGTCAAACCTTCCACAATAGCTGTTTTACCAACACCAGGATCTCCTATTAAAATTGGATTATTCTTTGTTTTTCTACTAATAATTTCAAT
>CASGBP010000055.1 GCA_949299825.1 uncultured Mycoplasmataceae bacterium | reverse complement strand
GGATTAATTAAATACATTGAAATAGTTACACCAATAGTAACTAGAACAGCATTTAATACTTGACTCATAGCTTGACTTACAACTAAAACAACAGCATCTACATCATTAGTAAATCTACTCATTAAATCACCAGTGTTATGAGTGTCTAAATATTTTAAGGTTAATCTTTGAACTTTTTTTGCTAAATCATATCTTATGTAATAACCTAATCGCTGAGCTATCACAATTAAAAAATATGCTTGCAACCAACTACAAACTAACTGAATCAAATAACACAAACCAATTACTATCATTGTATAAACAAAAGGCATTAACTTATCATTTCCAAAAAAAGCTAGTTGCAACAAAATATCTTGTGTTCCTTGACCTAGTACAAATAATGCAAAAACTTGAACTGCAGTTGATAACAAAGAAATAAGCAAAACACTCAATAATAAGACCTTTGTTTTTTTTGAATATTTTCATAGAACTCTAATAGAGGATTTAACATTTTTTAAAAAATTACTATTTGTCATTTAACCCTCCACACTCGTATTTTGCGAATCATAAATTTTTTTGTAAATACCATTGTTATCCTTAATTAGTTCATTATGTTTACCATGCTGGATAATTCTACCACCATCTAAAACAATAATCTGATCACAAGATTGAATACTTCTTACCTTTTGACTTACTAGTACAACAGTTGTATTCTTAAAATTCTTATATAAATTATTTAGAATTTTTTTCTCAGTTATTGAATCTAAAGCGCTAGTAGAATCATCAAAAATTAAGATTTTTGGTTTTCTAATTAATGCTCTAGCAATTGAAACTCTTTGTTTTTGACCACCGGATAAGTTTGATCCTCGTTGTTCTACAATTGAATCAAATCCATTTTCCTTTTTAGAAATAAATTCAGTTGCTTCAGCTCAATCAGCAGCCTGTTTAATTTCTTTTTCAGTTGCATTAGTTTTACCAGTCAAAATATTTGATTTAATAGTTCCGTGCAATAAGACTTTTTCTTGCAAAGATACTGATATATTATCTCTTAGTGATTCAAGATCTAAATTCTTAATATTTGTATCAGAAACTAAAACCTCTCCATCAGTTACATCATACAATCTACTTATCAAGTTAACTAGAGTAGTTTTACCACTACCAGTTTGTCCAATGATACCTAATCATTCTCCTTGTTTTATGTTCAAATTAATGTTTCTTAAAACATTTTTAGTTTCATTGTTAGTATGATAATCAAAAGAAACATTTTTAAAAACAATATTTCCGTTTGTAACTTTTTTCATTTCTTCTCCTGAAGTAATTTCAGGTTTTTTGTTGATTACTTCAAAAATTCTTTTATTTGATACATGTGCTCTTGAGAAAGTATATCCAAACATACCTATTAATGATAAACCAACAATAATTAAGGTAAAGTATTGAATAAAAGACATAATGATACCAATTAAAGATAGTGATTTTTCTATTGATTCAGGGTCTTTTGGAGTATCCTTTGCATAAATTCCTGAAACAATTAAAACAGTTACAGTTGCAAAATTAACCATAAAAAAAGCTAATGGCATTGCAATAGAAAAAATACCTTCAGCTTTTATTGATATTTTTCTTAAATTAGTGTTTCCTCTATCATATTTTTTGAATTGTCTATTTTCTAAATTAAATGCTCTAATAATTCTATTACCCAAAATGTTTTCATTTACTATCTTGTTGTTATAGTCTATTGCTTGTCTTTGCTTTGCTAAATTTGGTAAGGATTTTTTAACAATTAATAACATTGCAATTAAGAAAATAAAAATTAAGGCATAAGCTGAGGTAATTGATCAAATTGTATTATCGCCTTGGAATTGAACCAATTGAATAATTGATAAAATTAAACCACCAAAAATAAAACAAACAGCCCGGATTGCAATGCTAAACAACATTAATAAAAAATTTTGTACATTTGTGATATCAGAGGTTATTCTAGTTAAAAGAGTTGATCCACCAAAACTATCAATATCTCTAGCACTTAAATCTTGCGTTCTAGCAAAAAGCTGCATTCTTAGATTTGTTGACATATTAATGGATAATTTTGTACTAAAATAGCTATACAAGATTGAAAATATAAGACTACAAATAGCCAATCCCATTACTATACCAAATAAATATCATTGCACATTTTGAACAGTAATAGCTTTTTTTTGCATGTTGGTTAATATATCAGCGAAGAAATATGGGTTAAGTAGATCACAAACTGCAGACAATGATGTTAACAACACTGCCAAAAATGCATATCATCTATCTTTTTTTTCCATTATTTTAAATAATTGTTTCATATTTTATGTTTGTATTGTAGCACAAAGTACAAAAGCAAAGTAAAAAAAGAAAATTTGGATTTTAAAAAACTTTTTTAACTTAGTCAAATTAAGGCATGAAAGTTAACTACTTTATTATGTTCTAACAGTTTTTTGAACTACATTAATCATCTTATTTTTGTTCATTAAATATACTTTGTCACAAATTGAAAGAGTTGATTTACGATGAGATATAACAACAATTGTCATTTGCTTTTTATTTTCCTTTAGACTATTAAGAATAAACGCTTCATTTAAAGCATCAATATTTGAAGTCGCTTCATCTAATAGCAACAATTGGGGCTGCCTTAAAAAAACTCTGGCTAAACCTATTCTTTGTTTTTCTCCATCAGAAAGATTGTCAACTAAATCATTTATAGTAGTTTCAAATCCATTTTTAGAATTTTTAATGTATTCATATATGTTTGCCTTTTTACAAGCCTCAATCACTTCTTTTTTACTAGCATTAGGATTAGCCATAATTAAATTGTTATAAATTGTATCTTTGAATAGGTAGGTTTGTTG
>CASGBP010000054.1 GCA_949299825.1 uncultured Mycoplasmataceae bacterium | reverse complement strand
TGTTTTCAATCCAAAGGTGATTATCCTTTTATGTACTTTTTCATCAATAGCTATTGTTCTAGGATTAAGCATTGTTTTATTAATCAATTTTTTTAACTAAGAGGTTTTTATGGATTGTGTTTTTTGCAAAATTATCAAAGGAGAAATTCCAGCAAAAATAATAAACGAAAATAAAGGTGCTGTTGCTTTTCTTGATGTTTCTCCAGTAACAAATGGTCACACCTTAGTAATACCTAAAAAACATTACCAAGATTTAGCTTTATGTAGTGAGGAAGATTTACATCATGTGATTTCTCTTGTTGCAGAAACTGCTAAACAAATTGAAGCCTGTAAAAAACTTGATCCTTGAGGTTTTAATTATTTATCAAACCAAGGTAGTATAGCTGGACAAGAAGTAAATCATTTTCATATTCATATAATTCCAAAATATCAAAAGGATGTTGGATTTGATTTTTCTTCAACCAAAAAAGATGCACATAATGATAATTTAGATGATGTATATGATTGATTAACTAAAAAGAAAAAATAAAGTTTATTAATATTTTTTTCATACATCAACATAAGATGCAATTAATTTTTTTAATTCTGGTATTGAATTAACTTTTTGAATATCAGCAATTTTTTCTATTGGTTCTACAACTAACACTTTATTATATATATCCTTATCAAAATCTAGAATGTGAGTCTCAAAAGTTTTAAAATCCTTAACATTAATAAAAGAAGATGGTTTTCCTCAAAAACTTAATGACCTATATTTCTTATTCTTATAGTAAGTATAAGATAAATATACACCATCACATAGAGGAAAATTAGGATCTAAATTAAAATTAGCAGTTGGATATCCAATAATTTTTCCTAGTTTATTACCATGATCTACTACATGTTCTATTCTAAAAGGAAATAGTAAGCATTCATTTACCTTATCTAGTTCACCATTCTTTAATCACTGTTTAATGCTAGTCGTGGAATATAAATCATTTCTTTCAACAATTTGTAATTGCTTTGGCGGAACTATTTCATTTAGATATTTTTGATCTGAACCTATTTTACAATCAGAACCAGCTATTATTTTTTTAATATCTTTTAAATATTGATTATAAAAAGCAAAAGCCTTCATGTTAGTCTTTATATCAAAGATAAATATTTTTTTAAAACCTAGTTCCTTAAGATTAGTAATTCTTGAGTTTAAATTATTGATTGAACTAAATGTCTTTGAAGGAACGTTTGTAAATGTTAAAATAACTGAATCTAAATTGTTCTCAAAAAGTTTTTTATGACCTTTATGGATAACATCAAAGTAACCTATAATTACCTTTTTATTTTTTAAACTATTTGATTTTAAATACCTTGACTCATCATTCATATCTTTTAAATTATACATTTTAAAGTTTTATTTATAAAACTTTCAATATCTTGAGCATCATCAATGCTATATTTACCACTTGCAGTTCTAACTAATTTAGTTAAAGTAGCATAATTGTTTAAAGTTAGACCTAAATCATTAGCTAATGATCTTACATAAAAGCCTTTTGATACCTTGATTTCTAACTTTAAAATACCATTTAAAAATTCAATAATTTTATAGTCTAAAAGTTTAACTAATCTTGGTTCAGGTTTAATTAATTTATTTTCTCTAGCATATTGATACAAGGGTTTTCCATTTTTTTTAATAGCACTATAAATTGGTGGAGTTTGAAAATACTCAAGCTTGAATATTTCTAATTGTCTTGTGATTAAATCGAGATTAATGTTATTTATTGGTTTTCTATTAATTATTTCTCCCTCTAAATCATAAGTATCAGTTGCATATCCAAATTCAATTTCACAATAATATTTCTTAACATCATTTAAATGATGATTTAGCTGCTTGGTTGCTTTACCTATTCCAATAATTAAAACACCAGTTGCTAATGGATCTAAGGTACCACCATGACCTACCTTTTTAACAGATAAGCTTTTTTTTATTTTTCTAACCACATCATTTGATGTTCAATTTTTTGGTTTATTAATTACTACAATTTGATCCATTTTATTGATTTAAAATATTAATTAAAATTGGTTG
>CASGBP010000053.1 GCA_949299825.1 uncultured Mycoplasmataceae bacterium | reverse complement strand
GCTGCTTATACTACTGCCTTATTGATTAATAATTTTAAAATCAAAAAATGTATCAACATTGGTTCTTGTGGTGGAATAAATGATTTAAACATATTTGACGTCTTATTAGTAGACAAGACTCAATATGGTGATGTTAATGCTACTGATTTTGGTTATGAATTAAACCAAATACCTCAAATGCCTAAAGAGTATGAAACAGATTCATCCATCAATGAACAAATTAATAAGTTATTATCAGCATCTAATTATGAATATAAATTAGGTCATTGTTATACGTGCGATTCGTTTGTTAAAAAAGAAAATTTAGATAAATTTAATATTCCACTTAATAGTAAAGTTGCTATTGCAGTAGATATGGAATGTTGTGCTATAGCCCAGGTTTGCCATTCTATGAAAATTAAATTTGCGGCAATAAAAGTTATTTCAGACAGCATTCAAAATCCCTTGAAATCTGTTGATTCTTATAAAAAAAACATAGACAAAGTTGCTACAATTATAGATTCATTAGCATATAATATTATTCAAGCAATTATGTATGCTGATAAATAGGCTCCATTAGCTCAATTGGATAGAGCTCTTGACTTCGGATCAAAGGATTCGGGTTCAAATCCTGAATGGAGCGCCAATAAAACTAAATCCCACTTATGGGATTTTTTTGTATAAAAAAGCACATCAATGAAAGATGTGCTTTTAAAATAAATCTAAAATAATGTTATTTTAATTTTTATTTAACATCATCTCTTCATAAAGGCATAGACATACATCTAGCAGAACCCATACCTAAAGATAATTGATTTCCATTGAAACTTAAAACCTTAACTCCAGCATCAGTTAAAGCTTTTTCAGTTTTTCTATTTCGGTGATAACCAACAACAACACCTGGACGAATTGCTAAATAATTAGTTCCATCAAAATGAGTTTCAATATCAATATCCATTTGCAATGCATTTTTACCACCAACTGGAACCATTGTTGCTTTTTTACCAACTACTTTTGATAAAACATTTTCTAATTTATCATTTTTAACAATTGGTTTAATGTCATCTGGCTTTTTAACATTTTTAAATTTTGTTAAATCGATTTCTCAAATTTTTAAAACTCCAAAAATGTTCCCCGAATATAAAAATGTTGATTTGTTTAACATTGTTAATCAAGTATCTAGGTGCATTAAATTACCCATTGGAGGTACATTGATACATAAAATTTTCTTAAATTTACATTCTTTGTTTTTGATAATGTTATAAGCTATTTGTTTAATTGCATCCATTCCAGTTCTCTCAGAAACACCAATAGCTAATACATCTTTTGAGTAAATAAAAATATCTCCACCTTCAACTGTATTTTTGTATTTTCTATCATAATATAGTGGTGTTCCAGCATAATCTGGATGATATTTAAATATTCATTGAGCAAAGATTGTTTCTCTTTGTCTTGTTTTATATTTCATCTTATGTAATGTTACACCATTACCAACAGATGCAAAAGGATCCCTTGTAAAATAAATGTTTGGCATTGGATCAACTACTAAATCTTTTACTTTAGATCCACTTTTTTGAGATTTCATACCAATTTCTTCAAATAAAATTCCAGCCATCATTTTATCTATCATTTTACGTATTCCATTTTTTTCTTTTGAAATACTGTTTAGGTAACTTTTTACTTTATTTCTCAATGTTTTGTCTTTTAAAGGAGCCTCATCTAATCATTGATCAATAAATTTATCTTTTAAATCAGGTTTAAGTTTTTTATACATTTCAGCTGAAAGATCAGCTAATTCAACAACTTCAACCCCTTCTTTTCTTAAAATGTTTGTGAAATCATCATGTTCCTTTTGAGCTTGTTCAACTTCAATAATAGCACTCATCAATAATTCATCTATTCTTTGAGGAGTTACATATTTCAATTCATCTCCTGGTCTATGAACTAAAACCTTCCTTAACTTCCCTATTTCACTATAAACATTAATTCCTTTCATAAATCTTCCTTCTTTCCAACAATAACTTACTAGTAGCAAAGTGCTACACAACATTATTATAAGTTATAAACCACAACAATTTTAAAAAAGTTAATTTGTCTATTGATATGAATTAAAAACTACTAGAAACCTATATCTTTTAATAAATCATTCTTTTGTTTCTTTGTTAATCTTAATTGTTTTATTAGTTTCTTAAATTCACCATCAATAATCGAAGTCATTAATAATTTTTCTAATAGAATTGTTAATTTATAAATTGTGATATTTGTATCTAAATCATAATTTTTATTAAGATTAATGTTAATTATTTGGTTAAACTCACGACGATAAAAATTAAGTTGTGATATCAAAAAGAAACCATTATGACTTAATATATTTCTAAATTTTCTAATTGAGTGACAAGCAGAAATAAAATAACTATGAGAACTTTCATGTAAATTAAAACGTTTACTAATATTAGAAATTACTTGTTCATCTTGCAGAAAAATAAAGGAAATTAAAGTATGAAATGATCAAGAAACACTTAATATTTTTAAAGGCAAGCTTTTTGGATTTATGTCTTCTTTTATAAGATTACATGATTTACATCCATCATATATTTCATTGGTAAAATCAGCAAATCCTTTATTTCTTAAATTAGAGTATGCAGGGTTATTTGTAATTGTTAAAACATAATCATCATTTAAGTTATTATAACTGCATATTTCATCAATCGCAATTGTGTTTAGTTGTTGTTCAAAATCAAATATGTAATTAGCTAGTAAATTAGCTATTTTTTTATCAAATTCAAATATTTTAATAATGTCATTTGTGTTACATTTTTTTGGACTTAATTTTTTAAAATATTCTCCATAACAATCAATCATTCGATAGTATCCATACTTGTTTATATACTTAATAATTTTTTGTTGATCTTTGACTTTTATTCCCCTATTTCTTATTTTATTAATGATTTCATTATGCATATTATAACTATAATAATATATAAGTATGATAAAAACAACTGAACAAAAAAAACATATACTTGCCATTGAAACAAGTTGTGATGATACATGTATTGCATTAGTAAAAGATGATGTTATTTCTGCAAATATTGTAATTTCCTCTTCAAAACAACAATCTGAATATGGTGGAGTGGTTCCAGAACTAGCTGCACGTTATCATGAAAAAAACATTATTCCTGCTCTAAAAAAAATTATTGATGAAAGAAAAATAATTTTTGAAGATATTGATTATATTGCATATACAAATGAGCCAGGATTGAGAGTTTGTTTGAATGTTGGTGAAGCAATGGCACAAACATTGGGTTTAATCTTTAATAAACCATTAATTAAGATTAATCATTTGCATAGCCACATCTTCTCCTTTTGAGACTTAAATTCTGAAATAAATTATCCTATCATTGGTTTGGTTGCCTCTGG
>CASGBP010000052.1 GCA_949299825.1 uncultured Mycoplasmataceae bacterium | reverse complement strand
CCATCAACATTTAGAAAAATTAATTTTTGTCTCATTGTGTTAACCTTACCATATCAATTAAGGTTTTTGGATTTAAACTTGCTGTACCAATCAAGAAGCCATCTAATACATCAATGCTAGAAAAAGATGCTACATTTGAGATATTGACTGACCCACCATATAAAATATTAATTGTTACTCCAAAATTAACATCAAAATATTGTTTTAATAAAATGATAATATTTTCAATTTCATCAACTGTAGGAGTTTTATTTGTACCAATTGCTCAAATAGGTTCATAAGCAATGGTAATATTTTGTAAATCATGGGTATTAACATTTGCTAAATTGATTGAAAGTTGATTTACTAAATATTCAAAAACCTCATCATTTTCATATACTTCAATTGGTTCACCTATACATAAAATAACTTTTATATTGTTAGCTAAACAAGTTAAAATTTTTTTATTAATAATTTCATTATTTTCATTTAAATATTTTCTTACTTCTGAATGACCTATTATAGTAGATTTTATTCCTATATCATTTAAGTGCTTGCAAGATGTTGTTCCAGTAAATGAACCAAAATCATTTAAGTTAACATTTTGAGCAATGATATCAAATTTCTTTGTTGAAGATTTTGCAAGAAAAAGTCAAACATCAGGTACAGCAATACCGATTTCTAATTTTGTATGATCATAATCAAAATGATTTATCATTTCAAAATATTCAACTACCTCAAATAGGGTTTGATTACATTTTCAATTACCAATAATTTTTTTCATTATTTAATCCTAAATCTATCTATTAGTTCCTTAGATATTTCCTCAACAAACTTTGACTTTTTTTGATGATCATATTCAAAAACATCATAACCATTGTTGCTATCGAAAAATAAATTAAAATAAATCTTAAATTTAGGTTCTGTTCCAGAGGCTCTAAATTTGATTCATGATCTCTTATCACTCATTAAGAAATCAATTGTGTTTGCATTTTCATTTTCCTCAATTTTATCAATTTTAAATTTTCTAATGTTTGACATAGTTGATTTAAGTATTTTATTTTTAATAGTTTCTATTTTTGTGGCAAAATTATCAGCTTTTAAATCAATTGAAATAGTTTTACCATATCAATTACCATATTCTTGATATATTCGATTATTTAACAGATCAACTAAAGTCATTCCCTTTTGTTTATAATACTTATACATTTCAATAACAATTGCAGCTGCACTCATACCATCTTTTTCTCTAATGTTGTCATCAATACACATACCAATTGCTTCTTCAAATGCCAAGATAAAACTAGAATCCTTATGATTTATTTCTTCCATTGCTTTACCTATATTTTTAAAACCGGTTTCACAACGTAACACTAATCCATCATACTTATGTATAATTTCATTCACTAAATTATTTGAAACATAAGTTGAAATAACAATAGGTACTTTTCCTTCAAAATTCTTATGATTCAAAAGATAAAAAGTCGTAATTATGCCAGTTTCATTTCCATTTAAATATATTCATTTTCCTCGATGTTTAATTGCAACAGCTAAACGATCACCATCAGGATCAACTCCCAACATAATATCAGAATTATTTTTTTCAGCTACATACAATGCTAAATCAAATGATTTTTTATCCTCAGGATTCATACATTCACTATTTTCAAAATTTTCATCATAGTAACATTGTTCATAAACTGGTAATATGTTATGTCCTAATGATCTTAAAAAATCAAAAAATTTCTTATTACTTAAAACCCCATGATGAGTAGTTATCACAATAGGTGATTTATCCTTTTTAGCTCTTGTATAACCTATCTTTGACTTAATATTATCCAAATAATCATTTAACAAACTATTTGTTGCATACTTAATTAAATCATTATTTAAATTAATATCTAATGACAAATTCACTCGTCAATTAGGAATTAATTGGGTCATTTTATCTGCTTCACTAGATAATAATTGACTACCAAATCTATTGTATGCTTTAAAACCATTATAAGTTTTTGGATTATGACTGGCAGTAATATTAACTGCTCCATCCAAATTTAATTTTCTAACTGCATAAGAAACTAATGGAGTAGGCATTGGTAAATTATCTTTGAATAAGTAAACTTGTATTCCTAAACTAGTCAAGGTTTTCATAACAACATTAGCAAAAATTAAACTATTTTTTCTCGTATCATGACCAATTATCACTCTTAACTGTCGATTAGGATTAAGCTTTTTCAAGTATTTTCCATAACCATATGCTAATTGTTGATAAGTAAACTCATTTAAAAATTGATTACCAGGTCCCATAATTGCTCTATAACCTGCAGTTCCAAATTTCAATTGCTTATTATTAAATGATTTTTCAATTTCACTAGCAGACATTAAACTCATATCTTGCTTAATATGTAATGGAACATTTCGAGAATTTAATCAAAAATCATAAATCTTGTTTGCCATATTCTACTCCTTTAAAAAATAATCATTTCTAAAACATTCTGGTAACAAATCCTTTAATAAATATTGTTTTGTTTCTCCATTAATGTTATACAAAATTATCCTTGCATCATTATCCATGAATTCAGCTAAAGTCTGTCTGCACATTCCACAAGGCACACCAAAAGTTTTTTTATTAGAACATATTATATGAGCTTCAATAATTTTTCTACAACCTTTACTTACAGCACATGCTATCGCAGATCTTTCTGCACATATAGTTAAACCAAAGGAAGCATTTTCAACATTAACGCCTTCATAACAATTATTATTTTCATCAATTAAAATACAAGCAACCTTATAATTGGAATAATTGGCATAAGCATTTTTTTGTAATTCTAACAATCTATTAAAATAAGTCATTTGTAAAGCAATATCTTTTTTAATTATATATATTTGTTTCAAATAAAAAAAGAAAAATCCTGAAAACTCAGGATTGATTCACATAATGGGGCGACCTACGGGACTCGAACCCGCGCATACCTGAGTCACAGTCAGGCGTGTTAACCAACTTCACCAAAGCCGCCATAAAATAAACTAAAATAATTATAAATTATTAATACTATTTTTTATATTTTTCAGGATGTTCTTTCATCATTTTGTTCACAAATTCTTTTTTGTCCATTTTTCCAAATTTTTCCATTAATTGTTTACATTCTTCATATTCTTTTTTAGCTCAATCAAAATCTCTAAAACCCTTAATTTCAACTTTCTTATTTTGTAAATTTTTATAGGTTTCAAAAAAATCCTTAATTTCCAATAACAAATGTTCTGGTAAATCTTTGATATCCTTATATTGCTTAAACCTAGGATCACAATCTATAACTGAAATCAATTTTGTATCAGTTTCACCATTATCAATCATTTCCATAGCTCCTAGTATCCTAGCATCAACAACAACTCCAGGTAAAAATGGCTGATCAGCAATAACTAATGCATCCAATTCATCACCATCCCAATCTAAAGCTTCCTTGATAAAACCATAATTTTGTGGATAAGAACTAGCACCAAAAAGAATTCTATCAACTTTTATTTGACCAGATTCACGATCATATTCATACTTTATTTTAGAATTCTTTGGAATTTCAATAGTAACTTCTAATGTTAGTGACATAATCTTTTTCATAAACGATAATTGTATTTAATTTTATCAATCTATTTTTAATTTTTTAAAGTTTTTTTGAAAAAGTTCTAGTAAATCTATTATTTATAAATAATAATACTTGTCTTAATATGTTTATTACTATGACAGGTTAGGTTAAACTTGATAAAATTATATATAGTATTTATTTTGAATGGGGAAATAAATGACTAAGAGTACAAGAGAATATCAAAAATTAAGTCGAAAAGCTATGTTATGAGATTCACTACCTTTTCATCATATAGATTTTAAAGGAAGAGTAATCGAAAAATATGGAAAAGACTATTTTAAAGAAAGATATTCTTACATTACAGGTGACTTTTATAAGAATATTAAAAGAACTTCATTAGATTCAGTTGATAAAATAATTGGACTTTCATTAGCTAACAATAGACATCAAGATCAAATTATTGAGGATAATCAAGCTTTCATAAAGTTAATGACTGTACCAGAAGAATATAAAGAAATTTGAAAGAACACTATCCCTTTAAGATACTACAATGACTACAAGGATAGAAAGTTCTTATTGGATTCATATCTTAAAACTCTTTCTCCTGAAGAACAAGCTAGAGCGATTAAAACAATGTGTTTAAATAACACTTCAAAAAATTATTTAGCATTCCTAGATTTACAAGAAGATCAAATGACACTTGAGCAACAAGCTTTATTTGAAAGATTGGTTAAATTCTATGAGGATAGTTCATTTGATGAAAATGCAAAAAAAGAAGAACTAGCAAAGAAATCATTAGAATCAATTGAGTTATCAATAAAAAATGAACAAACTAATGAAAACGTAAATGAATTTTTACTTAAAAAAGATTTAGAAAATGAAGATGCTAACTATATTCATATGATTGAGAATAATGATAAGGAATTAGATTTTTTCAAATCAAAGGATTTATATGATGACACAAATTATGGCTTCACCAATGCAGGATTTAATTTGAATGTTGGTAATTTAAGAGATCAATTTAATAAAGATGAATTTAATACTCAACAACAAGTTGATGCATATATGAATAGTTTGAGAAATGATATTGAATCTAATAGACCAAAACAAAATTATCGAGTTTATTCTGCTAGTGGAATGCCACTTGATGATGCTTCTTTTGCAAATAATAATCAATTTACAAATAATTTTGGTCAACCACAAATCAATAGTCAATCCTTACGTGACAATTTTGTAAATGACACAAATAAATTTAGAACTATAAACGAAAAAACAATTGATGGTGGTTATTTTGACCTTAATAACTTAAATAATTTAAATAAGAACTTTGCTAATACTCAAAATTTAAATGATTACCAAAATCAAGCAGCTGGTATTAACTTTGCAAATATTCAAAACCAAAGAAAACAACAATTTCAACGTCAAAATTATCAATCAAACATTAATTACAAACAATACATTAAATCACCTAGTGTATATAACATAGTTGATTTGATTAATAATCGGGAAATTGAAGCTGCTAATAATCGGGAAGTAGTTGATCAAATTGTTCAATCAACAATCCAAGTTAATAATCAATATGTTAAGCAAGATACAAAATATAAATCACCAATTGTTAATAACAAACTAGTTAACACTGCTTCAATGAACAATGTTCCAATTGTTCAAACAATTAATAAAAATAATATTATGCAATCTGCAACTAATAAACCTCAATTTGATCCTACCCAAATGGTGCCTTTGTCACAAATTAAAAATCAAGCTACTAGAAGAGAAAATCTTGGTCCATTAGAAAAAAATAAACCTATTAGTATTAATGATCAAAACCCATATACAATCAATACCAAAAATCCATTTGATTTATCTAATCCAGATAGATATAGAGAACAAGTTAATCTAAATGATTTAGTTGTAAGAAAACAAGGACAAAATAGCAATCAAACTATTACCAATACAAATAATAAATCTATGTATGCACCAAACAACAATCAATATGTTGACTATGTTAAGTCAAATAAACCATCAATTAACTTAAATTTAAGAAATGATAACTTAACAAGCAATACACCAAGATCTACCAATAGCAGATTTAATTATGAACCAAATTCAGTTGTAAACAAAAAAATTGTAGATGATAGAAAAAATGAAATTCAAAAAGCAGAAACCAATAAAAAAGCAGCTACTAATGTTCCAGTTGTAAAAAGAAAAGTTGCTAGAAACACTAAGTCTACAACAGCTAGAAAAGATAGTAAAAAAGTTTTAGTACCTAGCAAAAAATTAGTGTAATAATAATTTATCAATATATGAGAGAGGGAAATTTATGCCAAGAAAACATTTAATAGCTTCAGGAATAAATAAGAAACAGCAGGCACAAGCAAAGATGTGAATGAAATGTGCTAAAGAAATTAAGGCGGCAGCAAAAATTGGAGGACCTAATCCCGAGTCTAATCCACGTTTAAAAGCAGCTATTTCAAGAGCACTACAACACAATTTATCAAGAGAATCGATTGAAAAAAACATTAATGGTGCAAATAAGGATGCAGCTAATTTAAAAGAAATATATTATGAAGGTTATGGTCCAAATGGAGTTGCTATCTTAATAAAAGTTTTAACTGATAATGAGCAACGTTCAATAAGTGCTATTAGAGGTTATTTTTCAAAATTAAATGGTCAATTAGCAAAACCAAATAGTGTAAAAATGTTATTTAATGAATTAGGTGAATTTATTTTTGATAAAAATAACATAACAGAGGAAGAAATCTTAAATATTGTTATAGATTTTGAGATAGTTGATCTAATTGAGGAAGAAGATAGTTTTATTCTTCATTGTAAGCCAAGTTTATTCTTTAAAATTAAAGAAAAGTTTGAAAGTGAATTTATTCCCATCTTTAGCTGTGAAATAAAATATATTCCAAATCAATATGCCACAATATCAAATGAATATAAAGAAAAATTTGAACGTTTTATTGATTCATGTGAGGAAGATGATGATATCCAATGAGTTGTAACAAATTATGAAGAAATTTAATAGAAACCTTTAATAATATATAATTAAGAATATGAAAGAAAGAAGCAAAAAACCTTTTTTTATCATTGTTTCTGGACCATCAGGATCTGGAAAAACGACAGTGAGCAATTCTATAATTAATTCATTACCAAAAAATGTTAAAGCTGCTATTGTTTCTCAAGATGACTTTTATAATGAAAAAAATAAAATTCCAAAAAATAAGAAAAATGGAATGTTAAACTTTGATCACCCAAATGCATTTAATTGAAAACTAATAAGAAAAACTCTTAATGAAATACTTTTTAATAACTGTGATGTTTATATCAATAAATATGATTTTAGTTTATCCAAAGCATCAAGTGAATTACAAAAAATACCAAAAAATATCCATGTGGTTATATTTGAAGGTCTTTTTTCCTTATATGATAAAGATATAGTTGATTTAGCTAATTTAACTGTTTTTGTTGATACACAATTAGATGAATGTATAATCAGAAGAATCGAACGAGATATTCATGAACGTGGCAGAAACATTGACAATGTTATTGAGCATTGAAGAGAAATTGTTAAACCTATGTATAAATTATATGTTGAACCTTTAAAATATAATGTTGATGTAATTATCCCTTGAGATGAAGGAAAAACTAATTCAATCAAATTAATAACTAATGGAATTAAAATATAAAAATGAAAAAATTAAATAATGAGCAAATTATCAGTAAAATTAATGAAATCATCGAATCAATTAGAATATTTGTAAATCAAGATGGTGGTGATTTAGAATTTTTAAAGTTTGAAGATGGATATGTACATATAAAAATTCTTGGTGCCTGCATAGGGTGTGCTTTTGTCGAAGATACATATAATGAGGGCTTGGAAGAAATATTAAAAGATGAGTTACCAGATGATATAAAAGGTGTAATTATTTCATAGTTGGATGAAAGTTAAATTCATCTTCATAAGTATATTTTACAAAATTAGAATTTGAGCTTCAGTATTCAATTACATCCTTTGTTTTCTTTGTATCAAAGTCATAAATCATAATTGGTAATTTACTATCATATACCTTTTTATTTATTTTGATTGTCCTATAATAATAAACATCTTCTTCATTACTACAATGGTCAACCTTTTCATAATCACACGTAAATTGATTTTGAAATAAATAAGAATTACATAATTTTTTTAAAATGTCGTCTTCCTCTTCTAAACAAGAATCAATTAATAAATTCATTGCATTATCATCAAACTTCAAAAAGATATCTAGATCATATGGTTTATCTTCAAAAAAAGGTTTTAATAGGTAAATTAAATTATGTTTGTCCTTAAATAAATAATTTTTCTTGTATAAATCTTTTAAACGTAAAAAAATACTCTTCATAATCGATTCATAACAAATTGTTTTTTTATTTAAATAAATTTGCTTGAACATTTGATATCTGGCAAAAATAATTGATTCTATAACTGAAATTGCCTTTGTATCAAAAACTAATTCATTATTTTTTATCATTGATCATTTAATGATAATACCAAAGTCAATTGCTCCATTTTTTGTTCCAACAAAATAACTATCCCTAATCAGATAATCAAGTCTATCAGAATCAATTTGTCCTGAAATTAATTGGTAATAAAATTTTGGAACTTTTTTATGTTCAAGAATATCAATCATCATTTTTATGTCAATGTTATTTTCTATCAAGATCTTATTTATTTCAGTTTCCTTACTTAAAATTATTTTCTTAGTCATTTGTTCATGATTAATACCAGTGTATTCTTCAAAAGAATGACTTCTAGGACCATGACCAATATCATGTAATAGGGCAATTGCTAAAATAGCATTATAATCAGAACTGGGAATATTTTCTTGTAAATTTAAATGTCTTAAAAATTGTCGACAAACATGAAAAACCCCCACTGAATGACTAAATCTAGTATGAGTAGCTGAATGAAAAACTTTTCAACATTCACCAAGTTGACGGATATTCAACAAACGTTTAAACTCTTTTGTCTGTGTTAACTCATAAAGTCACATTTCAGAATAATCAAATTCAATTTCACCATGAATTGGATCATAAATAAACTTTGATCTAATTAAAATATTATTCTTCATTTAAATTTCCTCTAAAACTTTATTAATGTTATCAATTATTTTTTCTTTGCCAAATAAAAATAAAGTTTTAGCTAATTCTGGACCATGAGTTTTTTTAGTAGCTAGAATGCGGATAGGCATAAATAAATCTTTACCTTTTAAATTTGTTTGATTTTTAATTTGCTCAATAACATTTTTGATAGTTTCTAAATCAAAATGATTTAATGAATTAAATGAAGATATTAATAATTGTCCAATTTTAAGAAAGTTATCTTTTTGTTGTATTATCTCTTTTTTTGATTCATCACTTATTTTTTTATCATTAAAAAGATCATTTATTAATTCATCTAATTGCAAAGCATATGAAATTTGATTTTTAAATAACAATAAAACTTCATCTTGATGTTTTAGATATATTTCATTATTAGAGTTAACAAATTTTTTTACAAATTTTAAATATTCATCATCTTTCATTTTCTTAAAATGTTGATTAGCAATTCAATTCATTTTTTCTACATCAAATTTAGCAGGTGATTTTGATAAATCATCAATGTTAAAATTGCTAATCATTTCATCCAAATTCATAATTTCAATATTGTTGCTAGGACTTCAACCAAGTAAACATAAAAAGTTAACAATAGCAATTGGTAAATATCCCATCATTTGATAATCACTAATAAATTGTTTTAAATTTGTATCACGCTTAGATAATTTCTTTCCTTCATCATTAATAATAATCGATAAATGCCCATATTCAATTTGTTGATTGTCATATCCTAGAGCTTTTTTAATAGCTATTTGATATGGGGTATTAGAAATATGTTCCTCGCCTCTTAATACATGACTTATTTGCATATCATAATCATCAATTACTACTGCAAAATTATACATTGCAATACCATTTGATTTTAAGATTACAGGATCAGTCATCGCACTACCAGGAATAGTTATTTTTCCTCTAATCAAATCATTTCAACTATATTCTTGTCCTTCATCAATTTTTAAACGTATAGTAAAAGGAATATTGTTTCTTAGATTTTCTTCTATTTGTTTATCTGAAAGATATAAACAATGTCTATTGTATTTTGGAGTCTGATGATTTTTTTCACATTCCTCACGTTGTTTATCAAGATCTGATTTTGAGCAAAAACATCTATAAGCTTTTTTTTCCTCTAATAATTTGTTAGCTAACAACTTGTATTTATCAAGCTTTAAGGTTTGTTGATATGGTCCAAAATTACCTTGCTTTAAAGGGGATTCATCAGGAGAAAAACCCATTCAATCAATATAATTAATTTGAGACTCAATTCCTCCTTCAACATTACGGTCAATATCAGTGTCTTCTATTCTTAAAATGAAACTTCCTTTTTTATTTTTTGCAAATAAAAAATTAAATAAAGCAGTTCTTGCTCCACCAATGTGAAAATAACCAGTTGGACTAGGTGCATATCTTGTTCTAACTTTCATAAGCATAATCTATTTTATAATAATTTTAATGATTATTTAAATTCAATAAAATATGAACCACTTCCTGTTAATATAACATTTTTATCAATACTTAATTTTTTATATAAACTCAAAAGTTCATTGTTAATGATAAAAGCACAATTTTGCAAATCATTAAAAATGTTTTTATGATTAATATTAGGTAAGTTATTAATGATTTTTCGATAATTATTTTTAACTCTTATACCATATTCTCTAAAACATTCATAAACTTCCTTAGTAGAACATTCTAGGTTATTAGCAATAATGTTATAACATGGTTTGTTTTTATCAATCGGTACTAATTTGTTGCCATATTCAGATACTAATGCTAAATCATAATTAAATAAAAAGAAACAAATATCACTTCCTAAGTTAATAGCTATATCTAACAATTGTTTCTTATTAAATTGAACTTGGTATTTTTCAGTTAAATATTTCAAGATGTTTCCAGCATCACTGCTTGATCCTCCTAAACCTGCTTTAAATGGTATATTTTTAATTATTCTTATATAAAAATTCTCTTTGATTCCAAAAGTAGTTTTAAAAAAACTAAGCGATTTCATGACTACATCGTCCTGAATTTGAATCCATTGATTATTAATAAAATATTCTACATAGTCATATTCAACCCCGACATTTATTTCTATCTCATCATAATACTCATCAATAGTCATTAAAATTGTTGTTAGTTTGTGTTTTTTATATTTTTTTGAATATCTACCTATATTTAAACCAATATTAACTTTTCCAAAGGCTAAAATTTTATCCATTATATTTCTCCAATAATAAAAACAAATTATTAAAATCATCTAAAGCTAATTGTTCAACCCTAATATTATGATCAAAATTTAATTCATCAAAAACTTTTATAACTATTTCCTTGTTAAATTTTGTCTGTAAATTATTTATTAACTTTTTTCTCTTAGCCATAAAGCATATTTTTAAGAATTCATTAATCTTATCAAAATCCAACTTATATTTGTTATTCTTGTTAATTTTAATAAATCATGAATCAATTTCTGGTTTAGGTAAAAATTCATTTGATCCAACTTTTAATAATAATTTAATATCAGAGAACATTTGAACTAAAACACTAAATGCATTGTATTCTTTGCTATTTTTTTTAGCTAATAATCGTTGAGCCATTTCCTTTTGAACTAATATATTTATTTCTGTAATTGGTTTTAATATTAATAACATCAAAATTATTTTACTTGAAATACTATAAGGTAAGTTTGCAACCACTTTAACACTTTCTCATTTTTTTTCATTTAGAATACTATCTAAATTAATTTTTAAAATATCATCATTTATAATTCATAGATCCTTATATGTTTCACATAAAAATTGATATAGTCTTTTATCTAATTCAATCAATAACAGATTATTAGTTTTTTCTTTTATATATTTGGTAATAGCTCCTAAACCAGGACCGATTTCAATTACGTTATCACAACTATCAATATTTGATGAATTTACAATATTTTTCATAATTGCTTGATTAATTAAAAAATTTTGCCCCATCTTTTTTGATGGAACAAAATTATTTGCCTTTAAAAAATTTAAAACTTCCTTTTTTAACATTAATTAATTCCTAACTTAGAAAGTTTAGTTTCAACACTGGCCTTACCCTTCCTTCTTGCTAGAATTATTCGATGAACAATATATGATTGTAACAAGGAAATAAGTGATGAGAAGAATCAATATAGACCTACCCCTGATGCAGAAATTGCGGCAATAACTGCCATAAATACATTCATTACAGTTGAAATTGTTTTTGTTCTATCTAATGATTTATTATTGGCAGTACCAACTGTTTTTGCATTTCTACTTCGCTTCCTTGATAATCGTTGAGGAATCTTTTGCGAAATAAATTGAGTAGGAATAACAATAATCAAGAAGAATATATAAGTTCATCCTCCATCGGTAAAGTTACTAAAAATAGCTTGCAATGGTGAGGTTCCTAAATCTCAAATGTCAAAAAGAATAGTTGCCTTTAAAGGACGAACTATGTTAATAACTCTAAATACAATTAACAAAATTGGAAGTGTAACAAATATTTGTTCAAAAGCAGCAAAAGGTTTTACATTATGCTTTTTATATAACTCATTAATTTCCATTTGCTTTTTTTGCCGGGATTGCATATCTTTAGCATCCTTATATTTTGAATTTATCTCAGCAACTTTTCCCTGAATTTCTTGCATTTTTTCAGTTTGAAAAGTTGATCTAATTGAAATAAAGAAAGTAATTAGACGAATTATAAGTAATACAATGATAATTCCAAACAACCCACCTAAACCTAATGGCAAATTTCTTGTAGCATACATGAAATGCAATAACAATTGAGCAAACGGCCACACAAACAAAGCATAAAAAGGACCATAATCCATACTAAATTCATTAAATGGAAAAAATGCCTGGCCCTGGGCGGGAATTAAATCAAAAAATGGATTACCAGTTGTTCCAGGAGCAAAACCAACTTCTAATCCAACCCCAATTGATGTATTGTTTGAAACTCAATATTCAGCCATTGATTGACCACAACCATATAGACCAATCCCAAATAAAAATAAATAAATAGCAAACTTTGTTCACCGAATAATATGTTTAAAAATAGTTTTTGCTAATCTTTTATTTTTATTATCAGAATGCAAAGAAGAAGCAAAGGAAGGTAAGATTATTTTTGAGTAATCATTTCCATTGTTTTTATTCAACTTTATTTCTCCTTTCCAATTTATCTAAACATTTATTGATTTCTTTCTTTAATTCTTGAAAATTTAATTCAAGAGTTGATGCCTTTGGAATTATTATTAAATCAATTTTATTATTTTTATTAAAATCGTTATCCAAGATAGCAACAATTTGTCTTTTCAACCTGTTTCTTACAACTGCTAATTTAGATACCTTTTTTGATATAGTTACACCTATGTGATATGTGCCTACTGATTTTGTTCAAAACATTGTAAAATGTTGTGAACTAATTTTTGATCCTTGATTAATAATTCTAGTAAAATCTCAATTTTTTAAAACACGGTTAACTTTTTGCAAATGTTATCTTACCTCATCAGAAACTGTTAACTTATGACGACCTTTCTGACGTCTTCTAGACAACAACTTTCTACCTCCT